>DOSP01000075.1 GCA_003512175.1 Candidatus Kerfeldbacteria bacterium | reverse complement strand
TTGCGTCGCTAGCCAGAACAGTCCGGTTTGCACCTTGACCTGTTCGGCGCGATCCGACCGTTCGGTGACGAAGGTCATGAATTCGCGCATCGCAAAGGTCGACCGAGCCGTCATGATCGTGAAGGTCAGAAGCCAGCTCGCCGCCGTATCGCCATTGTAATTGCCCAAGCCCATCAGATGGTAGAACTTGAGCGCAGGCAATGACGAGTGAATGTCTTGTTCCGTCACGTTGGGCGGTGGAACGGTGATGGGTTCGAATGAGCGCAGCCAGATCCAGCTGCGCGCTATCCACTTGCGCAGCCAAGACATGGTTGTCTCCTTTCGTGGTGGCCAGTGTAGGGAGTAAGTAACTGTCTGTCAACTCATTTGGCTGGCGCTTTCTTATACACCATCAGCACGCTGCCATCATCCAATAAAACAGGGGATGGATCACAAATGATTGCCGAGTCGGTGGTCGATAAGGCAGTTTCAGGTGTTCCCTCAAAAATAATTCCATCCACCGAGGTTTCAGTCGTGATACCGCCTTGACCACAGCCATAGAGATGTACTTGACCATCTACATCGACATAGGCTCCCGGTACCCCACCGCCAGTCCAATCAAACTCCGTATCAAACCATTCCAAGCCATCATTAGACGTAATGATATGGGTCATCGGTCCTTCCGAAACATACATCAACCACGTTCCAAAATCTGGGTGATATACGACATCAGGATCAGTAATTTTTTCCTGGGAATACCGCACGCCCTCTTCCATTGTGAAGCTTAAGCCATCCTCGGACACAGCTGAATAAATATTGTGATCACCCTCTGTCTGGGCTGGATCCTTTCCCGGCTGAACCGTTGAGCCAAAAAAATACATCCGTAACCGACCATCATCCAATTCAACCAATGATGGATCAACCGCTGTCACTCCCTCAATAGCGTTTTTAATAGTGATCAAACCAATTTCTTCCCACGTCACACCATCATCCGTAGATTTAGCCGCCATTATTTTTTCATCACCAGGTCCGGAAAAATTTTTGAAACTTGGAAAGTACATCCAGATCTCTCCATTACTGCGTAACACTGCTTCTGGCACGGAACCCATATCGAACACTAATTCAGTACTATCGGGAAATGATGTCGGATCATCCGATCGTGTCACGTAGACATCATGTTCTTTCACGTCATTGGCTCCGGTGGGTGTTTGTGACACTCGAATACCATTATCATTGGTCGCTTGATTCGTTGGAGGTTTGATTCGTTGGCTATCTTGTAGTTCTTGTACGCTATTTTGCAGGCTAGCCACATCGTCACTGACTTTTTCTAAATCATACTTAATCCAGGCATAGCCAATAGCACTAAAGACCATAGCCGCCACGACGGCAATAATGAGGGATCCAAAAAAATGTTTCATATCCCTGTAGTATAGACCATGACTGGGATCACAAGCAATGCGACCAAAGTACTCACAAATACAGCCAAAGCTGCTTTTTCGGGATGGGTGCGTAAGGCTTCGGCATAACTCACGGTATTTGCGGCCATCGGCACAATGGAAATGAGTGTCAGCACGGCGTAGACTTCTTCAGAAAACAGTTGTACGGTGTGACGGTCAAGAAAAATCACTGCGGCGGCGACAGCCGGCCAAACCACGAATTTAGCCAGCAACGTGCTCAGTACAAACTTGCCGTCTTTGGCCAAGTGAGTAATCTTAGCTAATCCCAAACCGATAATCATCATTCCAATCACAGTGTAGGCTCCGCGGACTTGCATGGCCACGTCCGTGACCGCTTGACCAATTGGAATGTTTATTAGATTTAAGATCAAACCAACGATAAACGCATAAACAGTAGGTAAACGAATAACTTTGCCAAATGCCTCACTGGCGGTATGGTGGCCACGGGCGGTGATATAAAAACCGACGGTATTTTCATACAGCACCATGCCGAGAATAGCCATAATCATGATGCTCACGGTTGATTCTGGAAATAAAGCAATGGCCAATGGTAATCCAAAATAACCGGTGTTTCCATTACCAGCCGCAAAGCCGAATAGATTAGCGGTGACATCTGACCAGAGTCGACGTCCGATGTGTAATGCGACAATTGCAATCAGTCCAGCGATACAAAAAATGACAATCGGCAAAATGAGTACGCCAACATTTAATGGTGCTGTTGCTGTGCCATGTAGGATTACTAATGGGATGATTCCGTAAATGACCACTTTTGCAATACTTTCTAAATCTGGTTTGAGTTTTCGACCAATGATAAAACCTAACAGGATGAAGCCATACAGTGGAATCAATTTCAAGATGATGAGTGTAAAAATCTCCATTGCGTCAGGCGCTACTCTTTTGGTTTCAAATTCAGTGCGGCCGAATTGATGCAGTAACGCTGGCAGGTTTTAGTAGGTCCATCATCAAATACATGCCCCAAATGTGATCCGCAGTTTTTGCACAGGACCTCTGTGCGGGTCATGCCATAGGCATTGTCTGGCCTCAGTTCAACGTTCTCCTTATTCACCGGATCATCAAAGCTTGGCCAGCCGGTACCGGAATCAAATTTGGCCGTTGAGGAAAATAATTCATTGCCACAGGCAGCACAGTGGTACATGCCAGAATCGTGAGTATTGTAATACTTACCAGTGAACGCCGATTCAGTCTCTTTTTCCCTCAAGATGCGATATTGTTCGGGAGTCAGTTCTTCCTTCCATTGCTCCTCGGTCTTGTTCATACCGCTGTCATGGTAAATGGAACAGTGAAGATGCAACCGCTACTGCTTTGGATAGAGATGGTGCCAATGGCCGTTATTTCAGATGTAGCGACCAAACTCATTTCGGCCGAATAACTATCATCTTCAAAATCGAGCAACACATCACCAGTTTCATCAACAGGATTACCAATATCAACAACATCAGTGGTTTGGTCATAGACATTGGTGTTTGGTACGATGTCCATACTAAACCCACCTTGTTCATTGAAGATGTAAATACTGCCTGGTTCCTCTAATCCCGTATC
>DOSP01000034.1:226-3473 GCA_003512175.1 Candidatus Kerfeldbacteria bacterium | reverse complement strand
TACTCTTCGGCGGCAGTACCAGTGGGTTTATATTTTACTTTGTAGCGGGTGGTTTTCTTCGTGCGCTTATGGAAAACGGCCTTGCCTTGGGTGTTGGTACGATCCGTATCGATTTTTTTCCAGTCGCCAGACACTTTTTTCCACAAAGTCACTTTTTTTCGCGTTAATTTCTTATCCGTTGCGGCATCTTTTAAAGTCACCGTAATTTTTTCCGTAGATTTTTTTAGACGAAATTTGGCTTTCCCTTTAATGTCATAGGCACCACGGGTATTGCCTGCCACTAAGCCATCAAACAGTAAGCTATTAAAGGTTTCATTTTCTAAACCCACATAGTAAACACCCCAGGTACTTCCGCCGTCTGTGGATTTCCAAATCGTGCCGGCATTGGTCTCAATATCCGTGCCAGCCATGTAGATGGTGCGGGTCGAACCTTGAATCGTAATCACACGATATTTCGAGGCGTTTTCAACCGTGAGTTCCGTCCAGGTGGTGCCGCCATCAGTGGTTTTATAGACACCACCGTCGCTCTGTTGATTGCTACTAAAATCTGAAGCGGTGGCATACAGCGTATTGGCATCATCTGGGTCAGCCACGAGGCTGGTTATTTGCTCATCTGGAGAATCGGGGAGGTGGGTCCAGTCCGTCCCATCATATCTATATATACCAGTAGCGGTTTCGCCATTGATGGCCAGTGCCCCGGCCCCGACATAGACTATGCCGTCTGCTGCGACTACAATGGTTTGGCTGGCCGCTTGATCATCAATTGTTAGACTGGTCCAACTGGCACCGCTATCTGTACTCATCATCACATCACCGACCAGCGTATCGTTTAAACTTTGCACTCCGCCAGCGGCATACAGTATGGTTGGATCATTCGGATCAGACACAATCTGCTGCACTGCATAGTCACTATTCCAATCACCGATCGTTTCCCACGTTTCGCCGCCATCCGTTGTCCGATACAATGCTTCGTAGCCACCCACCACTACTAGAGTACTATCGGCCGGACTGACCCACACCGCCGAGGGATAATACTCATAGTTAATTGGAAATTCCCAGGTTGGGGTCTCTTCAGTAAAGTTATCCGTGTGCGCTAAGCCTGCACCGGTAGCAATCCAAACGGTATTTTTATCGGCTGATTGGCTGACGTCATGTACCGTCACAGCTGTAATCCCTTGATTCGAATCTGTCCAACTGACTCCTTGATCGATACTGATTGCCACAGCGCCAAAGGTACTGCCGTACAAGCGATTATCATCAGCTGAATCTGGCCAGACATTACTCACCCGGTTAGCCGGGGTTTCTGTCGTCACTGTATTCCAGGTAGCCCCATTATCATCGGAATAGGATGCGCCGACATAGATTCTTCCAGCCGTATCAAAGGTGATATAGCCTGGTGTACCATAGGCATCAAATTGATCCCAAGTGGCACCGTTGTCAAAGCTTTGCCAGGGGTCAGTATCTTCATCGTAACTCAACATCAGCAGATGATTGGCGTTGTTTGGGTTCACGGCAATGGTGGTGTAGCGGTTGGCAATATCATCGGTGGTCACTTCAGACCAGGTGACACCACGATCGCTGGTCATATACAATGTGCCATTGTTGGTATCATCTAGCACAGCGTAAAAGGTGTCGGTGGCAGGGGAAGCAGCCAGTGATAATACATAGCTGTCCGCCCGAATCACGTCGCTTACGGTGAAGGCTTCACCTTGATTTGTACTCACCATCACTGTTCCGTCATTTCCGCCGACCACCATTGTTCCCTCATGGTTGATAACAGTATTCCCCATTTGATCTATGAGATCTACGCCAATTTCCGTTAACGTTGTTCCACGATTGGCACTCTTAAACAAACCATTTGTTGTCAAGAGGTAGACATTGCCGTCTTCATCCAATTCCACGCCACGTGGCTCACCTAAGTCATACCCCTCAGCATTTAAGCCGCGCCAGGTCGCACCATCGTCATCCGACACAAAAAAGCCATTCGGTGAGTAGGTGGTGACATAGACAAAATCGCTGTCAGGATCAGACGCGACATCGCGCATTTCGCCACCATATAAGCCTAGATTAGTGGCCTGAGCCGTTGTTTGGTCAATGGTTTCCGCCAAGCTGAGCGTAGGGAGCAGCAGGCCTAACGCTAAAATATATAGATTTTTCATATGTACTATGGTACTCTATCTATAGAGTCTTGACAAAATGATTTTTTCATGTTAAGTACTATCAGTAACTATTAAGCAATCGCTATGGGGAACTTAGAACGAAACGAAAGTGGAGCTTTCGACTATCGGGTGGAAGCAGCCCGAAAGCGAGCTGAGCTGGCGTTGGAAAGCGACAATCTTGGAGAAGTACTCGGCGGAGCTATGCAATTGGTTGGTTTCGCAGAGGATGGCGCAGAACCAAATCCAGATACGGTAGCAGCTTGGGAAGCCAAATTACAATAATATCGGTATGGAGGATCATTTGTTAGACGACAACTGGTTTGATGACGGTGAAGCAGAGGGCGATGAATTCGCTTCGACTGATCCATTTGATGGCTTGACCAAGCGTGATCAAGATATTTTCTTTAAAGTCTTAGACATGGTCCCTGACGACAAACGTGAAGTCGCCATGGATTATTTCTTAGATCATCCCAAGAAAATTCAGGCGGTCGTAGCGGGCGTGAAATTGCAAAAAGATATGCTTGCTAAGAAAGATGCCGCTGGTTTGAATAAATTGTTTGAAGAAGAGCGCATTGTCTTTCAGAACGCGGAAATGACGGTATGACAATAGCAGTTGGTCAGCCCGCTCCGGCCTTTACTTTGTCCGATCACATCGGCACGCAACATGCACTGAGTGACTATGCTGGGCAGTGGGTATTGTTGTATTTTTATCCGAAGGATGATACACCAGGCTGTACTACCGAGGCCTGTTCGTTGCGAGACAACTTACCAAAATTTTCCGCAGTGAATGCGGTTGTTTTGGGAGTGAGTACGGATTCCGTCAAAAGCCATGCCAAGTTTGTGCAAAAGTATGGTTTACCCTTTACGTTATTGGCTGATGAGGACAAGATTGTGGTGAATGCCTATGGCGTTCAGGGCATGATGGGCACGAAGCGCACTTCGTTTCTAATTGACCCGGCTGGAAAAGTTGCTAGAATCTATGAGAATGTCAAACCGGCCGAGCACGTGGCGCAGGTGTTGGCAGATTTA
Organism: Candidatus Kerfeldbacteria bacterium; assembly: GCA_003512175.1. GTDB lineage: Bacteria > Patescibacteriota > Patescibacteriia > UBA9570 > UBA9570 > UBA9570. The sequence goes on along the minus strand of DOSP01000034.1, from coordinate 285 downwards.
TAACGGGGTATAGCGCAGTTGGTAGCGCGCACGCATGGGGTGCGTGAGGTCGCAGGTTC
>DOSP01000034.1:0-157 GCA_003512175.1 Candidatus Kerfeldbacteria bacterium | reverse complement strand
ACGCATGGGGTGCGTGAGGTCGTCAGTTCAAATCTGGCTACCCCGACAATTACAGTTAAATGACTACCTTCCGCCTTGACAGGCAGAGTTTGTTGTTATAGCGTGGCTGCGCCCAAGGAGGCAACATGGTCAGCTTGAAGGAGTTCGATGAAGCCAT
>DOSP01000052.1:5276-5452 GCA_003512175.1 Candidatus Kerfeldbacteria bacterium | reverse complement strand
TACGATTTTCGAACTTATATTGCTTCACCAGCTTCTTGCAGTGCTTGTTCAATAAGCTTTTCCAATAGCTTAAGATCACCTTGGTCAGCTGCCTGAAGGGCTTTGATATAGCGTTTTCTATTAGTCGTAGTTTCCACTTTGAGTTCAATAGCAGGTAAAGCTAAATCAAGTAAAAT
>DOSP01000052.1:0-5175 GCA_003512175.1 Candidatus Kerfeldbacteria bacterium | reverse complement strand
TAAACGACCGATCCGACCATTATAATCTTGGAATGGGTGAATCCATAAAAAACGATGATGAGCCCAAGCTAACAACTCTATTAGTCCTTCCAGATACTATGGCTAGACACAGCTACGTCTATCGTTCTAAATTTTCCACTCATTTCTGGAAAAATCCAACCAAAACCTATTTTATGAACTTGTTGCAAAGTTGCTGGTTCCGATTGTGGTAAAACTTTTGTAATAAGTATCACTGCCAAATTTAAGCTGCATCACGTTTCGGCTTTTGATGATAGTGGTTATACACTAATGGATTGATTAATCGATTCAATTCTCCACCAAGCTCTTGTTCAGTCTGATGTGTAAAAATACGATTAACGACGTTTAGGCATTTTTCTAAACCGTCTTTGAGAAACCAACGCAAATCTTGCCGGTGCCAGCGTTTGGGTGAGTCAGGGGTTGGTTTTTGATCCAGACTCACATTGTAGACGTCTGGAAACCAGTCGAGCACCGCTTTGACATAGCGCCGTAAGGCGGCATCGACTAAATCGTCATTTGGAAAATAGTCTTTATCCGCAGCTGATTGAATCGATTCGGTCGCACGCAAGTCGGCCTTGTGGTCATGCAAAAAATTGTTGATGGTTTGTAATACAGCATCGACCAGCTGGCTTGAAGACAACGATTTTTGAATATTTTCTAACCGTTGCTCAATAAGTTGAGGATTCCGACTGATCAACTGTTCTGGGGTCAAGGTTGGACCAAAAATAGCATCAGCCGTGACTGTGCGGATGCCAGCCTGCTCACCAAATAATTGCTCATGGAAGGCTGGTCTTGGTTGAGGGATAGGTACTTCGAGAATGACAGCCTCGGTGGGTTCCTCCCAGCGCCGACGTACACGTTGCCTTGATCGCTTATCCTGCGATTGCCGAGTATGGTCTTTCATCTCGGCTTCGTCAATTTTTGGACGCATCGCCTCTTGGGTAGGTAAATGTTCAAAAGCTTCATCGGTTAGTTCAGGCTCTGGTGCAGCCGGTGGCTGCAAAAGACTGCCCAGTTCAGCGTACTCGAGGGCATCAACCAGGTCGCCACCTGCAGAAAAGTTAGCTGCAAATTCTGTGAGTACAGTATGCAACTCACGTTGGACAGTCAGCGGGACACCCTTTCTTCGCAAAATCTCAAGGCGAGGCATGATATGCTGAGCAAAGGTTTGTTCACGTGCGATGTCATCTTCACGATTATAGCGTTGCAACACCTTCCGCAATTCACTCAAGAGTTGTGGTAGGGGACGACGTTCAAGTGATGGCTTTCTACCCGATTCGATCATATAAAATAGTGCATGATTGATTGCCACGCTATCAAAAATAATCGTTCTTGTCAATGAAAGAACTTTTTTTATTTTACTCGGACAATCACACTCGCCATATTCGCGTCTTCACGCAGACCAAGGACAGGAGAATTCCGTCGGATTTGCATTCTATGTACATAGCTCATCACTTCGTTCGCCATGATGCCTCGGCCGTGACCATAAATAATGCGCACACAACGGCCGGGATTTTCTCGCACTAAGCGGTCAATTTCAAAAGGTACATCACCTCTGGTGAGACCATGGAAATCTACCTGCGGTAGGGAGCGATCGAACGCGGCCAACGCTAACTCCTGATCAAGACTGAGCGCACCAGTTTCAAGGGCAAGCCGTTTAGCTTTGTCCACTTGCCGTTCCTGAAACGTTGGCGCCACCCAGTCCGTTTGACGAGGTGGTGGTGATTTACGTTTAGGATCACGATCATGACGGGACATACGTTGTGATTGATTTTATGGCAGCAATGGTGGACTCGGTGGGCCGATTTTCAAACTTATATCGCCTCTCCTGCTTCTTGCAAGGCTTGTTCGATCATCCCTTCTAATAAAATGAGATTGCCTTGGTCGGCTGTCTGAAGAGCTTTAATATAACGCTTCCTATGAGCTATCGTTTCTACTTTGAGTTCAATAGCTGGTAAAGCTAAATCAAGTAAAATGATATTAATTAATAAACGACCGATCCGACCATTATAATCTTGAAATGGATGAATCCATAAAAAGCGATGATGCGTCCACGCTAACAATTCTATTAGTCCTTCTAGATAATTTTGTTCTTTAATCTTGGGAAGATGTTTAATTCTAGTTTCTACATCATCACAGAAATTTTTCATGAGCTCAGGGATTTCATAGTAAGAAGGTGGTTTATGGCTAGATACAGTTACATCTATCATTCTAAATTTTCCACCCATTTCTGGGAAAATCCAACCAAAACCTATTTCATGAACTTGTTGCAAAGTTGCTGGTGTAATAAGTATTTTACCACCAGCTGTTCGTTCTAAAACAAAATCCCAAGCACGTTTAATACCTTCTATTTCTAGCGGTATTAACTTTGAACGTGGGATAATGCCAAAGGCAGTTTGTTTGTAGCTTGTTTCGCCAAGCTTTCTTGCCATAACTTAAGCAAGTCTGGCAAGTACTTTCTTGACCTGCTGTCTTGTAGTAGTGGGATTTTCATTTTTTGTAGTACGATAGATCATTTTTGGAGTAAAGTTACGTAAATAGTCGCGTCTCAGCTTACTCTGTAAGCTGGACTTTTGATATCTTTCTAAGGCTTTTAATAACATTGTTTTAGACATAACTAACTTTATGTTATTACGAAAAATGGTATCTGTCAATCTGCTATTTTGAGTTCTAACCTAGTCTCGTTGACGGGCTTGCCCGCCGGAGTTGGAACGAAGTGGAAACGTAGGCGGGAGTGAAGGGACTCGAACCCTCGACCTTCTCAGTGACAGTGAGACGCTCTAACCAGCTGAGCTACACCCCCAAATACGCGGCGCTAACTATAGCGAAACCCGCGTATTTTGTCTAATCGCTATCGGTTGTCCACTTGTAGCCAGACGACCACGCCGAATAGGTTTTCTTGCCATTCTTCCGAATGACGCCGCGGACGATGGCGCGATAGGTGGTATCAGCCGTTAAGCCCTTGAGAGTATATTTCGTCGCATCAATGCCACGGAATAGAGTGATCACCTTATCATTATTAGGATTAATTAACTTCACTTGGTAACTATTAGCGGTTTTCAGTTTATCCCACGTTAGGGTAATCCGTTTATCGGTAGCTGATTTTTTTACTGGATGTAAATCAGTTACCGCTCGTTTAGAAAAGGTATATTCTTCCGTATCAGTTTCATCGAGCAAGCTGAACACACCCACACCCGCACTGGTCGAAAACTCATCACTGTTGTACATAGCGGCGGAGATATTGATGGTGTCACCATAGGCAAAGTCGGCGTAACTAAACAATTCAGAAATGTTTTGGCTGACTTCAAAAGCGGTATTATTTTTTTCTACGGTTGGATTTTCACACCCTTCACCAGTTTCTTGATTACAATCGTCAGAACCTTCACTTAATTCAATTTGCACTAATTGCTCGTCTACATTGGCGTCAAACAAGGCATCGTCAAACGCCGCAGCCGTATCAGACTCTTGGTACAAGTACAGTTTGGGCACTTGATTAGCTGGGTCACTTTGATCATTACCGCTTAGTTCGGTACCGGCGTCAATTTCTAGATTAGCCGCCATGTAGATGATGGAACCACTACCATCGGCTACTTGCATTTTCCAGACCATCCAGTAATGATAATCCGCTGGCAGCGTAAAATTCACCATGTCCGGCCATTCTCCATAACTAGAGTAGAACGAAGTATAGTTATCATTGTCTTGATCATAGAAATTCATCATCGGTTCCTCAGTGCGCAACATCAATTGCATAATATCGGTATTGCACATCTTCATCTCCTGGATGTTGGCTTGTTGTTCAAGATTAGCGGAATATTGCCAATCAGCAGGTTCGGTAGTCGTCCATTCACTACTCGCGCTATCTAAATAATATGTCGTACCGGTGACCGATTCATCGGTATCAATTAGGTAGGGGATGTTACCCCAATCTTCCGTATTGCCATCGGTAGTATCAATCCCGGAACAATCTTGTGAATTGACTGTGAGGGCACTGACCGGCTGAATAAAAAAAACGGTGCTTAACACCGCTGTGCTAACCGCCAAGAGATATTGGTTTCTGACCATTGTGGTTTTGTTTACTTGTTAACTTTAACATAGTATATCACAACATTGACAACCAAAGCTATTTTTCATACACTGCCAGTAAATATATGTCCATCCGAGAGGATCATGTACTGACCCAGTACAATAAGAATCCCCGCTATCTCTCTAAACAGTTTATCGACTCCATTCCCTGGGATGAAGTCAAAGAGCATGCCTTGCCGGAAAAGTTCATCCCGATCATTTTATACATGCGCGATATTGAAGCCTTTACCGATATCTATTACAAACAGCTCGTCCGCACGCCCACTGGACAAGATCCCATCATTCGTAAATTCATGGATCGCTGGCTCGTTGAAGAAGCCACCCATGCCGAGTTGTTGAACCGTTTTTTGAACGAAGCTGGCTACGATACCTCTGACCGCTGGTTTGAGGAAGCGCGCCAACAAATTCCTAAGCAATATCGTTTTACCGATACCATCACACCGTTACTGACCAATTTGTTTGGGGATAAATTTACACCCGTGCATATGACCTGGGGCGCCATTCAGGAACTGTCCACCCTGCAGGGCTACAAACGCTTGTGGGAGTTGACTGGCCATCCAGTCCTGGAATATATCTTGAAGGGGATCGCTAAAGAAGAGTCCACCCATATTTTCTTCTATTATACAATTGCCAAAATCAAACTGGAAGAATCCAAATTCAGCCAGCAGTTAACTCGATTTATGATTAAGAATTTCTGGAAACCAGTTGGTGCCGGATTAAAATCGAAAGAAGATTCTAACTATGTTATGAAAGAGCTGTTTAACGGTGTGGATGCCATGGACATTGTGCACAATAATATCAACGGCAGCATTGAACGGTTACCTGGTTTTGCCGACACAACGTACCTCACCAAATACATCGCCAACATCACCGGCTCGTTGCCGGCCAATGTGCGCTGATACCCTCGTATGGGGGGTGTCGTTGACATACCACTGGAAGAGATGATATAGATGTGTCGCCACTCTACACGGAGGTCGAGATGGCCAAGAGAGAACAGCGCTGCAACAAGTGTGGGCGGTCCTTCAAGAAGGGGAAGGGGTGCCCCACGTGTACTCGCGCAAAGAAGCATGAGAG
>DOSP01000068.1:36536-36722 GCA_003512175.1 Candidatus Kerfeldbacteria bacterium | reverse complement strand
GAGCTTGTTCATTGCGTTTGGCCCTCCTAAGGCCTTTTGGGTTGTGATGATGCTGTCAACGAACACCTATTAGGAGTTCGTCAACAACACCAAGGTTGCGGACAGAAACACGCTTACAGGCTATCCGTCTATTACCATATTTAATTGAGTCTGTCAACCCCACCGTAATGGTTCAATACCTTCACG
>DOSP01000068.1:18067-36461 GCA_003512175.1 Candidatus Kerfeldbacteria bacterium | reverse complement strand
TTCAATACCTTCACGACACTTTTATATTTCGTCAATCAGCCTGAATATCAGCTGGAGCGGGGGCGGACTTCAACAGTTGGAAATCTTCACGTTTGAAGAAACGGAATAGATACAATAAACCAGCATACGCCACCAGGCTGACGAGTGAGACGACGGCGCCAGTAACGACAATTTCTACCTTGGAACCAGTGTAAATTGTCCAAAACGGTTTGGCTACAAGTAAGCTGCCAGCAATCCCCCCGCCTGCCAAGACAGCCGGGACAATGTGCCCTAACGTTTTGAGGATCGGTGCGTGGATAATGCGGCGGGAGATGACATAGAAAATAGCTTGCGAGATTACCTCAACAACTAAGGCAGCGAGGGCAGCACCCAAGAAGCCAAATTTAGGAATAAGCAACACCGCTAGGATGACATTTCCAATGACCGCCAAGGCCTCTTGCTTGGTCCGCAGCGGCTGGTTATCAGTGGTGGCGAATATCTGGCTAGAGGTTACGCCAATAAAATGCACAATAAAAAAGGTGGCGAATAACTGTAAAGCTGGAACGGCATTCCAAAAGGCTGGTTTGTACAACAAGTGCATGATTAAATCAGCTTGCGCAAAGATCAACACGCCAACAATAATGCCACCGGCAGTCATATAGCGGGTAGACCACTGCACGATGTGGCGATAGCGTTCGAGTTGTTCGGGATAGGTTTTATAGAGATACGGCGTAATGACTTGCAAACCGATCCGGTGAAACACCAAAAAAAACACCACAATACGTGAAGACGCACCATAACGTGCGATATCACCATCGGCAATGTTTGCCCAGCCGCTGATTTGGTAAAAACGGAGAATCCATTTCCCCAGTTCAAAATACACTGTGGTAATTAAGGCCTGGGCACAAAACCACACTCCTTGGCTGAGCAGTAATCTAATTAACCCACGATCAAAGGCCGGTTTGACCAACTTAAACGAATACAATAAATAGATTAGGATAAAGAATATGGTGGTGCCGGTGTACCAGGCAGCAATCCAGTAGGCGCCGGTGCTCACGGTGTCGACGAGGTAGGTAATCGCGGCAATACCCAACACTTTGCTCAAACCATCAACGATTTCCAGATAGCTAATCCGCTCACCGCTGCGACTCGACCGATAAATGGATCGAATCGGCACACGATACTGAATGGCCGCTTGATTTAATGCCATAATGGCGAGCAACCAAAACATGGTATTGAACCCATTAAACAAGGCATAGCCACCAACCAGGCCGACAAAAATAACGGCCCAGGCGATAGTCTCGATCGTCAGTGCGGTGCCATAATACCGCTCCATGTCGGCAGCGGTATGCTTAGCATGGGCCCGCATTAGCACCATGCTCATACCCACTTCGCTAGCAATCATGATAATACTGGCAATCGAGGTCGCTAAATCGAACGAGTCGGCTAGTTTGGGGTCAGCAATCAAATAGTTTGAGATGATGATGACTGATATGGCCGCCAAGACGCGATACACCAACCGGGTGGAGATCAGTCGGGTCATGACGCGTAAAACGTAGTTGCCTTCAGACATATTAGATCGTTAAATCATCAATCATTGTATCCAACTGGCGGTGTTCACTGGTGTGCTGCTGGAAGGCAGCAGTAAAGATATCCATCGGTTGTCCGCGATGCTGCGGTTGTAACGGTAAACCCATGGCTTGCATAATCGTCGGCGCCATCTGCATAATGGAAGTCGTTGGCAAATCACGGTGATCAATCGCCGCACCATAGGCCAAAAACATCCCGCGTTTGTCGTGATAATTCTTCGTCGTTTTTTCATAGAGTGCTGCTGAGTGTAGAGAGCCAGATAAATAGTAACGGTCAGAGCTTAAAAATAAGTCTGGTGCATTGGGTAACAGAGCAGCGTCGCCATACAACTCCTCGGCGGTGTGCACTTCTTCTACGAGGGGTCTGAGTTTTACTACCAGTTCATCGCGGAGTGACTGGCGTTGTTCAGCAGGCACACAGCCATGTTGAAAGCGACTGGCATCGTTGACATACAACATACTCGCCATGGAACCACGCGGAAAACCAATTTTCGTTTTAGCCAAATCCAAGGTGAGATCAACAGTAACATTCACAGGCACAAAGCGTTTGAAGATATGATGATAAAACCATTTGGCTAATCGTTCCAGGGTCGCTGATGACTTCAGGAAGTTTCTTAATTTTTTGCCAATCTTAATCTGTCTGCGTTTGCCCTGTACTGCCTCAATTTCCCGCGATAGTTTTGTATGACTCTGTTGAAACGAACCAGCACCGGAGCTGGTAGTGAGGTAGCCTTGGTCTTCTAACCAGCGGTTCAAATAAAATATTTCATCATAAACTTTAAACCCATGATCAGACATCACCAGTAACGTCGTGTCCTTGTCCAGACGTTGCATCGTCCAGCCAATAAAATCATCCATGATATCCCACATCTGCCAGGCTGGTTGGTAGCGCTCACGGAGGGCTTTGTCATAGACGACATGAGACACCCAATCTGTCCCAGACGATAAGAAAAAGAAAAAATCCCACGGTTCGTTACTGAACAAATCTTTGGCACCGGCAATGCGGTCTTGTTCCAGCGCGCATAAATCTTCTATGTACGGAGTAAAGTTATTCGTTGAGCGCAATTTGGCATTGGGTGATAGCCGATATTGCTGGAGAGACGGATATGTATCTTTCAACGATGCTGGATAAATGTAATGGTCACCACGGGTCATCAGACTGGTAATGGTAATGTCATTAGGCAGTTTGGGCGGAAAAGTGTTCGGCAAGTTAATCAAAATTGGTTTCCGCTTATGGCGGACCATTGTTTCATAAATGGTTTCAGTGGTAATTTTGGTACTGTCAATCAAATCCACATCAGTAAGATCATCCTTGACCACCAGGAAATCTAAACAGCCATGCTGGGTGGGATACAAACCAGTGGCAAAGCTGGTCCAAGCCGGTGCGCTATGGGCGGGATACGTCGACAGCATCGTGGCGGACACGCCAGCGGTTTGCATTTTTTTTAGGTTTGGCAAACGACCTTCAGACATCATCAGATTCACCAAATCCCAGCTCGAGCCATCGAGCCCAATGACGACAACCCTTTGGTTAGTGGCTGTCTTCATATCTGAATCCCATCTAAAATATCAGTGGATACCCGTTGCATCACCGGCTGTGAGAAAATCGGCAACACTTTACCATCGAGATTGTGAGGAATCGCAAAGCCATATTGATATAACAGGGTGGGCATGATATCTGCGATTGAAGCATCAGCTAACTGACCAGGTTTGATAGTAGGCCCGGCCGCAAGGAAGATACCTAACTCATCATGCTTATTGGAAATATGCTGTTCGAAGACGTTTTGGGCATGGAGGTGTCCGACAATCCAGACATCTTTGGTGGCACAGTGTAAATCTGGCGATGGCAGCGGGGGATGGTCGCCGTACAGCTCTTCCTTGGTATAGACATGCTCGGTGACCCGTTTACCAGACGGCGTGTACAGGGCTTCGAGTTTTGTTTTGACATCACCACGAATGCGATCATATTCTGCTTTATCCTGAATCAGCCCTTCCGAAAAATTTCCAGCATAGTTCAGATATAACGTTTGCAGCATGGCGCCACGTGGAAAACAGACTCTTGTCTTATCTAAATCGATACCGATGTTCACATCAAAGTGAATCGGGATAAATGGTTTAATGACATGGTTATACAACCACTTAACCGCGCGCTCGATGGCTGGATGGAAGAACAAGGTTTTGAGTTGACGTTTGGTCAGACGAATGCGCCAGCGTTTTTTTGACCGGGCCGCATCTAAACTACGTCGGCGGGCGGTGGCCTGTTCTTCAAACTTGCCGGCACCAGTAGTGCTGGTGAGATAGCCTTGCTGTTCAAGCCAGCGATTAATGTAGAACAGTTCCGTGTAATACGTAAAGCCGTGATCAGACAAAACGTAAATAGTTAAATCTGGCGGCAGCTGTTGCTCAACCCAACCAAAAAATTCATCAACCAGATCAAACACTTTCATGGCGGTAGGTTCTTTGCCTTGGACCATATCGGCAAAGGCCAGGTGCGATACCCAGTCGGTGGAGGAAAACAGAAAGAAAAATAGATCCCACTGTTCCCCCAGAATCAGTTCCTTCACGGCCGTGACACGATCACGTTCAATATCTACAATATGCTGGATATATTCCGGCAATGGTTTCGTCAGTTTCAGTGATTCATCGGGACTTAATTTATAGTTTTGTAGGCTTGGATATTTGGTCAGCAGTGATTTGGGGAAAATATAGTCTTCGCCATAGGTCATGAAATCGGTAATGATGGTTTGGTCGGCGAGACGCGGAGGATACGAATTCGGCAAGTTTACTAAAATGGTTTTTTTGCCGGCCTGATGTAGTAATTCATAAAAGGTCGGTACTTTGATTTCAGCACTAGTCGCTGGTCGAAAATCACGAATGGTTTTACCGGGGAGAAAAAAATCATAACAGCCGTGTTTGCCCGGATGCACACCCGTAGCAAAGGTCGTCCAGGCGGGTACGGTCACCGGTGGTTTGGTAGACAATAACGTTCCGCGCACACCACGCTCAATGAACTTTTTCAGATGCGGCAATTTACCCTGTTGCAATAGTGGATCCAAAATTCGGAAGGTAGTACCGTCTAAACCAATAATCAGGGTGCGTGAGTCCATAGTCAGAGACGAATTGAATCAAGCAGATCAGTGTGGCGGACTGGTCGAGCGGTCTTGAAAATCGGCAGCACCACACCATCTAAATCTGCGGGGAGCGATTGATCAAAGTCATGGAGGATAGTGGGCATGATGCTGGCAATCTGCTGTTCCGATAGCTGTTGTGCCTTCACGTTGTTGCCCCAAATAGCCAACATCCCGACTGGTCCATGTTTACTCGATACTTCATCAATAAACAATTCACTGGAATGAAACTGACCAACAAACCAATACTCACCAAATTCATAAAATAAATCCGGACAGCGTTCTGGTATAACTGTGCCATAGATTTCCTCTTTGGTGTAGACGCGTGGCGTCACTCTCTGGCCATCCGGACCGCACAGATTTTCCAATTTGGTTTTGACCTCGGTGCGCAGCTGCAAATATTGCGCATCAGTCATCGGTTTGCCTTGCTTATATTTCCGACCGTCGTTGATATAGATCGCCGTCATGGTGCGCCCTTTTGGAAAACACACGGTCGTTTTTTCAAAATCAATCGTCACGTCCAGGTTAAATTTAATCGGCAGAAATGGTTTAGCAATTGTATGGTAAAACCACCGCGCCAGACGTTCGATCGGCTTCACTGCCGACAATAGCTGCATCATTCGACCGCTGATGCTCACCGAGAAGCGTTTTTTATTTTGCAACTGGCTTTTTTGGTCATCTTGCTTACTGATGTTTTGGTGAAACCGTTGCGCCGGTGCCGACTTGGTGGTGAGATACCCCTGTTGTTCGAGCCATTTATTAAAATAGAACGTGTGGTGGTATACCTTAAATCCATGATCGGATAAGACATACAGATGCGTGTCGGTGGGCAGGTGATTCATAAACCAACCGAGCTGCTCATCAATGTAGCGAAACAGATCGTAGGCTTTCGGGAATGAACCGTCCATTAATTTGTCGAACATGGCATGGGATATCCAATCAGTCGATGAGAATAGGTAGTAGAACAAATCCCACGGTTCCTGTCGCCAGAGGTCTTTTACACCAACCATATGCCCTTGTTCAACAGCCACGATATCATCCACGTACTCACTCAGCTTGCCTTTCACCTGTAGCTCTTCATTGGGAGCTAGGCGATAGTGCTGTAAACTAGGGTAGCGCTGTTTCAGTGATTCAGGAAAGACACAATTATCGCCCACCGTAAGCATATCGGTGATGGTTGGCGACTCTAATTTTGGTGGGTATGAATTTGGTAAGTTGACTAAAATTGATCGCTTGCCGGCTTGGTGCAACAGTTCATACAGAGTTGGCACTTGAATATGGGTGCTGTTGCATAAATCGAACCGTTCGAGGTCGTTGGTCGGCAGTAAAAAATCATAGCAACCGTGCTTACCTGGGTTCACACCGGTGGCAAAGGTGGTCCAGGCTGGTGCAGTGTAGGGTGGTATCGTGGAACGCAAACACGCCCTGGTGCCTTCACGACACAAGTGCTGCAGATTTGGCATGATCCCTTGCTCCATCAGTTGATCTAACAGGTCGAAGGTGGCGCCATCTAAACCGATTACCGCGATTCGTCTTGCCATAGTTGAACCGCTCGATTATACTTAAAAGCTGATGAAAAGTCTAGTCCGCAAGCTTGGTCTGATTCTAGCCATTACGGTCTTGGCCGGCGTGTTGCGTTTACCGAATTTAGGTGAGGTGAATTTATATAACGACGAATATTATCAGTTCGAAGCGGCTGTTGGTTGGTTAAAAACTGGCGACTGGGTGCGCTGGGATTATTATGCGGAAGCCGGTGATAAGCCGTACGAACGTGCCAAATTGTTTATGTATCAGGTGGCCGGGAGTATCGTCGTGTTTGGCGAAAACGAATTCGCCGCCCGTTTACCTGCGGCACTGTGGGGGATACTCTTGATTCCCATCACCAGCCTGATTGTATTACGAATATCTAAACACGAATTGATTGCTTATGGTACGGGATTAGTGCTAGCGTTTGATCAGCTCAGTATTGGGTTATCCCGTTACGTGCGAATGTACAGTATGTTGATGGTATTGAGTATCGTACTGGTGTTTACCATCTATCAACTGATCGAAAGTCAGGGTTGGAAAAAACGTCTGCTGTATGGCGTGGCGGCGGCCAGCACCGCTGGTGTAGCCGTACTGATTTTTAAAGAATTAACGTTAGCGTTATTAGCAGCGCTAGCTGTGTATGTGACTGTACGCATGGCCCTATTTTTAGTGAATCGACAGCCAGTTGATCGGCCCTGGACGCTTGCCTGGATTATTGGAGCAGCACTCGGAACGATAGCGCTTATCCTCACCGTCCTGGGTATCAATGTCTTGCCGCTTGATGCGGCCATTATTCGCACCCTACCGCACTGGTCGTACATGCTTGATTTATTTAGCTCCTGGCAAGTGCCAGCCATTGCTGCCGGTTTTGCGGTGATCGGGTTGGGTATGGCGGTGCGACAGGTGCGTAGTTTTATTGGTGTCAGTGCTATTACTGGTGTGGTAGTGTTAGTCTATTTTACCTTCTTTAGCCACCGTTGGGATGCACAACGCTATGTGAGCGTGGTTATACCAATGATTAGTCTGATGATGGTTGTAGGTATGGTCACTACCCTGCGCTTTTTGTTTGAGTTATTGCCGCGACCCATTTGGTTGCGATATAGCTTAATTATTCCCTTGGCAATACTCACTGGGCCAGTGGTATCGTTTTCGTATGAAACGGATTATCCCGATATGCGTACTGCCTATGCCTACGTGGCCGAACGCATTCAACCAGGCGAAGTTGTCCTTATGCAAGGTCCGCGCTTTTACTATTGGCCAGATTCGAGTATCCCCGTGTATAAATTAGGCGGCTACAAAAGTCTGACGCTTCCAGAATTTAAAGCCTTGACTAAGCGTGGTACCAACGGCGGTTGGGTAATCTATAATGCCACGCATCAGCGGCATCTGCGGGATAATATTAAAACCTACGTTGCCAACCGCTTCGACCAGATCAATGAGGTGGCCGAGACTGGAGTACTAGTATTTCACTTTACACCGGAGGATCTGAAATAGTTCCAGACGGCGTGCAGATAAATTTTCGTATTACGCCAGCGCGGTACCTTGCGCACACTCGTGCCCTTCAGGTGGGTTATTGAGACGGAACAGAGACAGCGAATTTTCCAACCATGCTGCCATAGGCGTCGACACAGATCCACATCATTGTAATACAGCGGAAAGTGCTGAGCATTAAACAGCTCACCAAGTTCTGTAATAGCTTGGCGCCGCACCAGGATGCAGGAGCCCGCTGCCTGATCAATGTCAAAATCGGAAGAGAAATCCTTATCTAAGTAGAGATACTGCTTCACACTGTGTGGTTGAAAACCTTTGATGCGTTTGTGGAGCAGCGCTAACGGCAACACAGGTAATTTTGGAAAACGCCGATGCATATAATATTGAGTTGATCCGTCAGGATTGAGTAGTTTTACTGTGGCGGCACCGTAGTCAGCGTGCTGATCTAACCAATTGATCATGGCTGTCATCGCAGCTTGATTGACGATCGTGTCTTGGTTCAATAGTAAAATATATTCCCCTTTAGCCAAGGTGTACCCCTGATTATTTCCGTCGGCATATCCGAGATTTGTTGGATTCTCGATCAGGCGTATATCAGAAACCATTCTGAGATACGATACACTATCATCACCAGAACCGTTATCAATGACAATAAGCTCATGCTCAATATTGCGACAGGCGGCAAGCAATGACTGCACGCAAGCCATCACTTCTGAGCGAGCATTCCAGGACAAGACAATCACGCTTACCATACCGTTTTACCAAGCACAAAACTTAATTGTCCTAAACGCATGGCTAGTACATTCATCATTTTGAAATAGAAATAACCAAGACGGATTGGTAATAGTTTGATGATCACATCAGAGACATGGCAACCAATTCCGACTATACCTTTATACCAAACATACAACCAACGACTACTCAGTGATGCTTGGTAACGTAACAGGTGAGGAAAGTAGGTGGATATAAACTCACGGTCGTGCAGTTGGACAATGGTCATATTGCCATAATTTTGTCTCACTCGCTTCAGTAACAGCGGATTCAAATGTTTGACATTATGGTGCACTACAATAAGTTGGTCATCATAGACAACGCGAAAACCAGCCGCATGCGCCCTAGCTCCAAATTCCATATCGCCACCATACTGGAAGGCCGCATGAAATGAACCTATTCGTTGAATCACCGAACGGCGAATAGCCAAATTTCTGGTGTCAACTCGTTTAAGGTCGTGTTCAGTAGTAAAGTTGGCAATATTGGCTTCGTACATTAACTGTTCCAAAGCCGCTACACGCGTACTCGGTGCTCCCGCTGAAAAACCCATCACCCCAGCAATCCGGTCATCCGCCAAGGTTTGATCAATGCGTTGCAGCCAATTGGGAGTGACTTCACAATCGGAATCGGTAAAAACTAATACATCTCCGCTCGCCACCGCGATCCCTTTATTGCGGGCTTGATACGAACCGGTAATTGGTTCTTGAACATAGCGAAAACCGAGGTCGACAACCAATGGTTGAATCCAGTCAGTGAGGCCATTTTCCACCACGATCACTTCATAGTCTAAACCACCGTGCAGTTGTGCCAAACTGTTTAGACACAGGGTAATGTGGCGGTCGTTGTACACTGGTATAATAATGGAATACTTCATAACCAACCATCTTTAGCCGCTTTCCATAAATCGGTCAGGCGTGACCTCTTGCGTAACCGTTCAATCCAGAAGATAGTAAAATAATAACAAAAAAAGTAAGCCAGTTGAAGTGGTGAGGCAAATTGTTTCATGAACCACACCATGTTGCGAGCATTGTAGTAGGTTCGATACGCTGCACTTTTGATATGCCGCAAAGTGGTGGTTGGCACCACTTGGCAACGATAGCCAGCCAGCCGTGCCCGCCAACACCAATCTGCTTCTTCGTAGTAGGCAAAATAGCGTTCCGTTAGAGGACCAATCTGTTTTAATACACTGGTTCGCATCAGACAGCAGTAGCCAATAATCACATCGTCACCCTCATCACTGTACACTTTTCCGGTCCACAACGAAATTTTTCCACCGGTTGGTCCACAGGCCGCCACCGCACGGTCTGTATCCATTACGGTCACCATCGCTGTGATGAAGTCCCCAGTGACGATAGTATCTTGGTTCAATAACACGATGTAATCGTACTGATCCTGCAGACGGTTAATCCAATAATTATTGCCACCCGTGAAACCTAAATTTTTTTCTGATCGTTCACTGACCACACTCGGGAAGCGTTGGGTTAGTGTGGCGGCTTCATTCTGTTCTGAACCGTTATCTAGAATATATAGATCTGCCGGAACCTGGTGCTGCAGTAATCCTTGGACACACTGGGTAGTGAGTTCTACACCGTTCCAGTTCAGTAAGCTAATCGCTACGCGGTTTTTTTCCATAAAAAGCGCCGGGCATCCTTGGCCATTAATACGACTAAACTGAGATTCGTGATGGCAGTGGCAATGGCTGCGCCGATCAAGCTGTATTGCCATATCAACAAGACAGTCAGTGGTACATTTATGATAGCGGCAATGATAAAATTCTTGGTGTAGGCTTTTTCAAAACCGCAGGCCTGTAGACTGTTGCCGAGTGGTGCCCAGATAAAAATACACACTGTGCTCCACAACAAAATAATAAACGGTAGGGTAGCTGGGCTATACTCTGGAATATAGAGCAAATCAATCAACGGTTTGGCTAACCAAGATCCAGCCAACGCAATCACCAAACCTAAAGAAGTTGTGATCATGAGCAGTCGTTGAATAGTTTTACGAACTTCAACAACATTATGATTTTGCCAGAGGGTAACAATTTGAGGGAAGAATGCCGTAATAATCAAACCGGCTAAGGCGGTGAGAAAGAAGATTGGTTTATAGGCAGCTGTGTACCAGGCTACTACTGCCTTGGGGTAAAACCAACCAAGCACCGCTGAATCGAAATAATTAAACTGAGCATTGATGGCGATGCTCAGGGCAAATGGCGTTACTAGTGGTAGAAGCTTGGTCAAGGCGGTGTGCTCACCAGTGAATGTATTCATGAATGGTCGTCGGACGAGCCAGACACTCACCAACCAGCCCATCATCGACGTGATGGCATAGACCATTGCAATGGTGAGCAATGAGTTAGTCAGGTAAATCGCTGTAAGTAAGGCCGTACCTTGAATAACCGCATGGATAATTTTACTATAGCCTTCCAGGTGCATGGCTTGTTGGCCACGCGCAATAGCTTCACTAAACATTCGTCCATTGGTAGCCACAATAGCTAACGCACCTGCTACAATAACTACAAGCGAGAGATGATTGGTGAGGGATACGATAAAGAGTGTGAGTACCCAAGCCAAAATCGATCCAATAATTTTAAGAAGAACAATAGAGCGACGTTGCTTGAACCAATTCGCTTCTGATTGAGCCAACAAACGAGTGGTGTAGGTATGCAATCCAAAGTCAGCCAAAACAACACATAAATTGGCAATAGCGAATACGTAGGCCAGTTCGCCATACCGTTCATCACCTAACCCATTCGCTAGTTGAATGACGACAAAAAAAAGTAATAGTCTAGTGAGAAATTCTGTGCCAAGGAGAATCTCGGCGTTACGTCGTACAAGACTCATACACTTTTTTTAGAGTCAGTTGTTGACGGCTCCATAAATGGTCCGAAATATTTTGCGAAATTTCAAAATGTCTTTTTTCATACCAGGTTTCATCATTGAGTAATTTTTGTACGTCGTCACTGGTATGTGCCGGCACAACTCCAGCGGCCATATAATTCAGCTCTTTGGCGCTGCCCTCGGTTGATTCAATTGGCTTCGGTTCAATACCGATTTTAGCTTGGGCCAATGTGGGCAATAGTTCTTCGTAGGGTATCCGATTTATCCAAGTACGATACCGTAATTTCTTTTTCCAAACATCACCGGGATCACTGGCAATAATTAAGATATTTTTTGTAGAAACTTTTTTCAAGATATCGATAAGTTGATCAGTCCCTTTTTGTTTGCCGAGCCCACCGCTGTAGACAATGTCATAGGTTTTTTCGATCGGTGTAGTCTGGACTTGGCCGATACCATCTGCCAATACCACAACCGGTCTATCAGGATACCGTTCTTTTAAAATTTTGGCAGCAGCTTCATTACTGACGATCACATGGTCTGCTTGAGCAATGGCCCATCGCTCGTAGAGTTTTGCAATTGGTGCGCATATCTTCCACATGCCACCATAACTTTTTAATTCGATATCAAACACGCTTTGTAAATCAAGTACAATAGGAATACGCCATTGCAGTTTTAACCAACAGGCAATCAACATGCTTTCGGCAAGATGAGCATGAATGATCTGTGGTCGTAACTGTTTTGTTATTCGTCTGGCTAGCACGAGTAAAAACACATCCAACAGTAGTTTACTTAAGGCTGGTCCGGCCGTGGTTTTATGATACCATGGTAAAGATTTTGTCCGATGAATCGTCACCGCTCCCAAGTCTCGGCCAAGGGGATAGGTCACAAGTTGGGCTTGATACCCAAACTGTTCAATTAATTTGAGTTCCTCGTAGATGCGAATATGGCAACCACGATCTGAAAAATATGGCGTCGGTGCAATCACCAACACAGTTGGCTTAGTCATGCCGGCTGACAGATTTGACGGTGTAGGGTGTACGGCCTTCACGATAATAGGTTTTGGTCAGAACTTCAGCCACTAATCCAGTAATAAACAGCTGCAGACCAGCCACAATACTCAACACCGCCACCAAGGGCCAGATACTGGTGGATAGGGGATATTGCCATGCTAACCGCAAAACCGCTAGCACAACTAACAGTGCCATACCGAGTGCTACTAACGTCACGCCGAGGCCGCCAAACAAATGCAATGGCCGGTGTGAATAATTTCGCCAGAACCATAAGCCAATAATATCGACAAACCCCTTGAGGATACGATTATTGGAATAATTGGTTCGCCCGGCCTGCCGTGGGCGATGTTCCACTGGCACTTCACCAACCGAAAAACCATATAATTTCAAAATGGCCGGAATAAACCGATGGCTTTCACCGTGTAAATCCACATCTTGAAAACAACTGCGCCGGTACACTTTCAAGGTACAACCGGAATCATGAATCCCATCATTGAGAAACAATGATCGTAAGCGGTGCGCCCCACGAGAGACAATTTTTTTCATGATGTTGTCTTTACGTTCCTTGCGCCAGCCGGATACGACATCGAGTTGGTGCTGGTGCAAATACTCAATCAATTTGGGAATTTCTTCTGGTGGATTCTGTAAATCTCCGTCTAAGGTGATCACCAAATCACCTTTAGCCTGTTTGATACCAGCGTCCAGTGCGGCGGTCTGACCAAAATTTTTGCGAAACGTAATAGTCGTTAGCGGCTGCAGCCCCTTGAGGATGGAATCGGATTCATCCGTACTACCGTCATTCACAAAAATCAGCTCAAACGGCTGTTGGAGTTTCGACATCACCTGTACTAAACGCTGATGCAGCTCCACGATGGACGCAGCTTCGTTATGAATTGGGACGACTACACTATGCATAAAACAGGCAGACTATACCACTATTGCGCCATTTTGGCAAGGCAGATATACTAGCTCGCATGAAGTGGTATCGGCTGGTGTTGGGTGCAGTGATCATGTTGAGTTTTTCCTATGCCGCTTACGCCTACGTGGGTGGGGATGGCACGTTGGAATTGACGTACAATTTTCGCACAACACCGCAAGCCATCGATTTATTTGGCCCACATGGTCGGGCGTTAGATCGTGAAGAAAATTTGTCGAATGGTGAAACCTACCAGCGCATCGTCAATGGTCCGGCCTATACTACCGTTACATTACCTGGTGCCTATGATGCGGTCACTGTGCAGCTAGAATATCAAAATCCCAGTCAAACTCTTGTTGAATTAGGCGTGAAACGCACGGCTGATCCAGAGTTGTTTGATTACACGTTACAGCCCTTGGAAAATAAATTGGTAGATAATAGCGACTGGGATCGCATAGAAAATGATCAATACATCCTCTTGCAGCGTGATCCAACCTACACTTCAATTGAGGAATTTCTAGCCAAACCACCGACGACCGTACGAGGTGGTAGTTATTTGATCTCGCCCGATCTAGCTTTTACTGACCCCAGTTACCAGGCGAATTCAACCAATGGTAGTCACATCACCACGACGTTGCGCGGGGCGCATGAATTTTACACGTACGCGGCCGCTGAAACGCTCACTGTTCAAGTTACAGTCGAAGATATTAACTATACCAGCGGGGAAGATCCGGTTACTGTTGCTCTCTACCAACAGGATCAATTCATTGCTCAGGAAATTCTGGCTGATGATGGTGAGATCGGTATCACCGGACAATCGACTGGTCCACGATCACTTCAGCTAGCCGTACCGAATGTAACTGATGGTGTCTACCACATCAAGGTTGAAACGAATGATGATATTTTGATCACCGCTATTCAATCCGACCAAGAACGCTTTGTGATTAGCAAATCCATTCATCTGGCTGGGAGTGAAGAATACGTAGCGACCGGTGCGCAGTTGAATCTCACACCGACAACGTTGCAATCCGACAGTAATTGGCTGACCGTGGTGGCTAAGCATCCATATGGTGTAGGTGATCTGACCATGTATAATCGTTTGTTGCATGTCAATAAAGTGAATACGCCATATACCTGGATAAACCCAATTCCACAGTATGACTATGCGGTGACGATCCCACAGAACGATACGCTCGCGCTATCAGATTCGTATTTTGCCCTGCCCGGTGCGGAAGCCTTTGATCCCTGGTTTGGATTGCGCCCGATTAGCCAATACACTGACCCCGACGGGTTGAGTTATGTGCTCAGCGGGCAATATACCGGGCCAACTCGGCTACGCAGCTGGACTACTGCGACTGCCACCTTTGATTTAACGGGTATTGATCAACGACGACCGAATGAACTGGAATTTCTGCTGTCTGCGCCCGGTTTAGAAACAACCTCACTTGGAATTAAAGTACGCTCTATCACCGTTGTTGCCGTACAACACCCTATTACTATCACCTACCTATGGAAAAAAATATTTGGAAACTAATGCCCTATTGGCGTGACACAACCATCGCCTTCACCGTGTGGTTACTGCTGGCGTGGATTGGAAATGCCTTGACCACAGGTTTTATTTCTGTGCTTTGGCCCCTCACTGCTTTCGGCTGGGTGTGGCTTGCTAATTTGGCTATTTTGTGGTACGTTTCTCGCTATGAAAGGAATCATTCTAGCCGGCGGTAGCGGTTCACGATTATCCCCATTAACCAAAGTGACTAGTAAGCAGTTATTGGCTATTTATGATCAGCCAATGATTTATTTTCCGCTGCAGACCTTACTTAAGGCCGGTATCACAGAAATTCTGATTATCGCTGCACCAGAGCATGCTGGAGATTTTTTAAATTATCTCGGTTCTGGCACGCAATTTGGCTGCCGTTTTACCTATGAAATTCAGGATAAACCGGCTGGCTTAGCCCAAGGGTTATCACTGGCCGAGACGTTTGTGGGTGGTGATAGCTGTATGATGATCTTGGGTGATAATATCTACGAATATGACTTCAGCGAGGATGTGCGTCAGTTTACCTCCGGCGCCAGAATCTTCGTCAAGGAAGTCCCAGACGCGGAACGGTTTGGTGTGGTCGAAATGAATCCATCTGGCCGCGTGCTCAGTATTGAAGAAAAACCCAAGCAACCGAAAAGTAACTTAGCGCAAACGGGCGTATATATTTACGGCACAGATGTATTTGATGTGATTCGCACGATTAAGCCATCGGCCCGGGGTGAATTAGAAATTACTGATTTGAACAATGTTTATCTGAGTAAAGGCCAATTGACAGCCGGAAAAATTACTGGTGAGTGGATTGATGCCGGAACGTTTGAGAGTTTATTTAAAGCGGCCGAGTTTCGCCGCCGTTCATTGCAATGACCGAACCAATTAGTCCAATAGGCTTGCCGCGACTAGGTTCCCGTGAACGCCGTGATAAGTCAATGGGTGAAATGATCAGTCATCTAACGTTGGAAACTTTACCAGACGAGCAGCAGGACATTGTTGAGCGGGCCCTTAAGCGTATGGGAGGGGAACGGTCTCGTTCGTACTTTAATCGCGATCACGATCGATTAGCGGCCGAGGCTCTCTTACAGAGTGCCTTGGAGGCCGTCCGCAAGACCAGAGGTTGGAAGCTTGGTCTAAAGGAGTATGACATCACACTGTTGTATGCATCATTGGATCACCGTAATCTTGATAAAGGATTGCTGGCATTGCACCACGGAGCAGGATTAGTAGTAGCGACCATTCATGACGAATTGCGTGAGCGTGGTGGTGGATATCTAGCAGAACTGAATACCAACCTGGCCCAAGCGAGCCACCACGATGCTACCTTAGAACGTAAAGCAATGTATAATAAGAAAACGGGTCTACACAATGATCCAGACACGGTGCGGGATCGGTTTGTGGCCGAGCGGGATCGCTTATTGCGTGAGGGGACCCCAGATGAAGTCATGGTGGTAGTTGAAGTTGATATAATGCACTTTAAGGAATTGAATAGTCGGTTTGGCAATGGTGTGGTTGATCAGCAAGTGTTAGCACCACTAGGCAAGGAATTGCAGGATGGTTTTCGTAGTTATGATATTCGCTGCCACTTTGGTGGTGATGAGTTTACATTGATCCTCAGTCGGGTGAAACAGAATGAGGTCAATAAAATGCTTAAGCATATTCAAGCGGTGGTTGAGAATTGCCGATATGGAGAAAAGATCACGGCAAATACAATTCAAGCCCGCATTGGTGCGGTGGTGTTTACAGGTGATGACTTAAAAAAAATACCTACGGTCAGTTCTAAAGATTTTGTCGATCGATTACGTGAACGTCCCTTGTTAGCGGCTGAAGAGGTCAAACGACGAATGACCAGAGGTGATCATATGCAAATTGCCGTTTGGGATGAGACTATGACAGCGGATAAGGAAATTGCTTGGGAGGTGTGGGCAGATACCGTGATGCGCGCGAATAGCACGGTGATGGCAGATTTACGTAATAAATTTGGTGACGTCGCGGCGGACGTGTTTAAGGAAAACTTAAGAAAAGCCATTGCCCAGACTGGCCAGGCGGCTGCCGAACATGAAAAATAATTATTCTTCGTATGACTAGATTACCACTCACCAAACAAAATTATGCGCCAAAGCGAAAAATCGCTGGTGTCCAGATAGTGGATTTGCCGACCTTCCGGGATGATGGCGGATATTTTTTGGAACTGTCTCGGTTTTCAAAACACGTCATGCCGCACTTTCCCAAGTTTGATTTGCAGCAACTGAACCTTTCAGAAATGGATCCGGGTGTCATTAAAGCCTGGCATATCCATACGCACCAGGATGATATTTGGTTTGTACCGCCATCCCATCGCATGCTCGTGGCCTTGCAAGACATTCGACCGAAATCGGCAACCAAGGGCGCCCTCATGCGTATGGTACTGGGTGCTGGCAAAAGTCAGTTAGTCTTGATTCCGCGTGGCGTAGCGCATGGCGCAGCTAATATCTGGAATACCCCAAGCATCATGCTGTATCTGGTGAATCAACAATTTTCGGCAGATCCCAAAGAAAATGACGAGCTGCGCTTACCATGGGATTACTTCGGGGCAGAGCTTTGGCAACAAACCAAAGGCTAGCATGAAGCTTTTAGTCACTGGTGGCGCTGGGTTTATTGGTTCAAATTTTGTTCGTTATTGGTTTAGTCATCATCCAGCAGATTCGATTGTGAACCTGGATGCGTTAACCTATGCCGGTAATACCGCCAATCTAGTTGATCTAGAGACACATCCGAACTATCGGTTCGTTAAAGGGGACGTGTGTGATTCGGCCGCAGTGAATCCATTGGTCTATGAATGTGATGCGGTGGTCCACTTTGCTGCAGAATCGCATGTTGATCGCTCGATTGCCGAACCGGCTCCGTTCATTCGTACCAACGTAATGGGCACAGGTGTCCTGCTGCAAGCGGCGCGCGAGTATAGCAAACGCTTTCATCATGTCTCTACTGATGAAGTTTTTGGCACGTTGCCGTTAGACACTGCTGAAAAATTTAGTGAAGCTAGTCCCTACCAACCGCATAGTCCCTATTCAGCCTCCAAGGCAGCGTCCGATCATTTAGTGCGAGCCTTTCATGATACGTATGATTTGCCAGTGACCATCAGCAACTGCACGAATAACTATGGCCCGTGGCATTATCCAGAGAAGTTTATCCCGCTCGCAATTACTAATTTGCTCCAGGGTAAACCAATCCCAGTCTACGGTACCGGCGTGAATGTGCGCGACTGGCTCTATGTTGAAGACCATTGTCGAGCCATCGAACTGATTTTAGTGAGCGGAAAAATTGGCGAAACGTATTGTGTGGGTGGGCATGCGGAATCGGATAATCTTGGCTTGGCCAAGCTCCTTGTTGAATTGATGGGTATGTCCGAAGACATGATCACCTTTGTGCCAGATCGTCCGGGGCACGACCTGCGCTATGGCATGGATACAACTAAGATTGAGCGAGAGTTAGGTTGGCAGCCCACGGTACCGCTGCGTGAAGGCCTCCAGTGTACCATTCAGTGGTTTACGGATCACCGGGCCTGGTATGAGCGCTAAGCTCGTTCTATTTGGAGCCTACGGTATGCTCGGAACGGCGCTGCGCCAGACA
>DOSP01000068.1:0-17990 GCA_003512175.1 Candidatus Kerfeldbacteria bacterium | reverse complement strand
AAACGGCGCTGCGCCAGACACTGACTGACTACACCGTGCTCACGCCGCACCATAGCGAGGTGGACATTACTCAACGTGCCGCTGTCATCGAGTACATTGGAAAACATAGACCAACGTGTATTGTGAATGCGGCAGCCTATACACAGGTTGATGACTGTGAGGCAAATCGGGCTGTGGCGTTACAGGTGAATGGTGAAGCACCTGCGTACATGGCCGAAGCCGCTAGCTTAGTTGGTTCCAGGTTAGTCCAGTATAGTACGGATTATGTATTTTCCGGTACAAAGGCAGTTGGCTACGCCGAAACGGATCAGCCGGATCAGCCGGTGAATGCCTACGGCGAGAGCAAATTGGCGGGGGAACTGGCTATTCAAAGTTGGCTAGCAGATCAAGCCTACATCATTCGCACCGCTTGGTTGTATGGGGCAGGCGGAAAAAATTTTGTGGATACCATGCTACAGTTAGGACAAGACCAGTCTGAGGTGAAGGTAGTGAATGATCAACACGGCAGTCCAACCTATGTGCAGGACTTAGCTGTAGCCACCAGCCAGTTGTTGCAGGACCAACCATCGAGCGGCATCTATCACCTGACGAATGCCGGCCACTGTACGTGGCATGATTTTGCCGTAGAAATATTCAAGCAGGCTCATCTTCCAGCACACGTTCAGCCCTGCACTAGTGCCGAATTTCCTCGACCAGCCAAGCGTCCGGCATATTCTATTTTACTCAACACTAAACGACCGCTGCTCCGTTCTTGGCAGGCCGGGCTGACCGCTTATATGACTAGTTCTAGAGGCCAGCGATAGTGAGCTGTTGCGGTGGTCAGCCATAAACTATTCAATTCCGCGTCGTACCACAGATCAGTGATCGGTTCCGGTGTAGTCGCTACCAGTTGGTCCAGATAGTCTACCTGCAGGCGTGAATCAACGATATGTACGGTATCAGCTGTGCTATAGGCGATATATGGGGTGTTCGTTACCCAGCTGGCAGTCTGAATTGGAGTGCTCAACCGCGTAATAGTTTCGGAGGTATGTTCCAGCACATCTACCACCGTTAAGCCAAATTGGCTCACCAGCAAAAGCTGGTGCTGGGCCAAGGCCATTTCAGTAACAGCAGAGCCTAGTTGTTGACTGGTGATGACACTGCCGTCACGAACATATTCTGTGACGGTGTGGGTATCCTTATTCAGAACAATAAATTGACGCTGTGTCACTAAAACATAATCACTTTGATCGGGTATAGTCGTGTTGGCCAGAATTGACTGGAACACAATCGGCAATTCGGTGGTGTGGAGGGGTCCAAGCTTGTCGGGGACAGTAGCCACAGATAACGGTACTTGTTCCGGCCAGAGATAGAGTGGATCAATCATACTGGTGACATTAGGCGCAACATCAAGCACCAAATTGATTGTACGATAGTGTGGTGACGTGACAATCAGTTGATACTCTCCCGGCAATAAATGGGTAAAGGTCGTCTCACTGGCGTGCGATAGTTCGTTATTGGGTAGCAAAGCCACTTCCACCTCTTTACTCGGATAGACCGCCACGCGGATTCCGCCGGTTGGTTGGAAGGCTAACTGAGTGACGTTAAAATTATACCCGGAGCTATATAGTAGAATCCAGGCCAAACCAATGGTTGATGTGAACGTCACAATGAGGAAGATGAGTTGACGGAGATGAGTTGACATCGTAGACTTCATTGTACATGGCTAAGTTTATTATTCAAGGAGGGCGTCGGTTACAGGGCAGTATTGCCGTGGCGGGTGCCAAAAACCACGCATTGAAGTTGTTTGCGGCGGCTGTGCTGACAGATCAACCAGTCAGCCTACGTAATGTACCGGAAATAGAGGATATTTTTCGGCTGCAAGAAATTCTGGCCCACTTGGGTGTACAGGTTCATCATCTGGCGCATGGACGATACAACATTGATGCCAGTCACATTCAAACAACCATACTCCCTCGTCAATTAGTGCCTAAACTACGTGCCTCGATATTATTGGCTGGCCCGCTCTTAGCGCGTTTTGGTACCGTACAATTACCCCATCCAGGTGGGTGCGCGATTGGTAAGCGACCAATTAATTTGTTTATTGATGCCTTCACGGCCATGGGGGCGCGGCATACGTATCAACGCGGTATCCACACCTTCACTGCCAAGCGTGGTTTACGGGGGGCGCACTATGTATTTCCTGTCATTAGTGTCACCGGTACAGAAACCATGGTGCTGGCCGCCGTGCTGGCCAAAGGCGAGACGGTGATTGAAAATGCTGCTCGTGAACCAGAAGTCGCCGCCTTATGTCAGTTTCTTAAGCGCTGTGGGGCTCGCATTTCAGGCGAGGGGACAAGCACCATTCGTATCGAAGGCGTCAAACGATTGCATGGTGGTGCAACGACCGTTATTCCTGATCGCATCGAGACACTGTCGTTTATGTTTTTAGCCCTGGCCGCTAAGCAGCAACTCACTATCCGACAGTGTGAACCGCGTCACGTTACTGTCCCACTCCAATTATTAAAAGATGCCGGAGCCAAGTTTCGCGTGACTGATTCGAGCATTACCGTGTTGCCGTGGAAACGATTGCGTCCGTTAGAAGTTGTGACGCGTGAATATCCTGGCTTTCCAACGGATGCTCAACCGGCCTTAACCGTGTTTCTGACCCAGATTGCAGGTCATAGTGAAGTGATGGAAACCATTTATGCTGATCGGCTATTCTATAGTGATATGTTAAATCGGATGGGCGCCAAAATTACTATACACACTTCACAACACATCACTATTGAAGGGTCGACTCGATTGAAAGGGAAAGAAGTGGATAGTCCAGATTTACGGGCAGGCATTGCCATGGTGATTGCCGGAGCCATTGCCAGAGGTCATACCGTTATTGGCAACATCTACCAAATAGACCGCGGCTATGAAGCCATCGATCAGCGTCTCCGCCGAATCGGCATAGACATCACTCGACAAAATTGATACACTCGTCGAATATGTCTGCACCACATTCTGGGCGATGGTTTGTCCTTAGCTTAGTCCTTGTCACTGTGCTCACCGTCGGCTTTACGGGTGGGTATGGTTTAGGTTTATGGCAGCAGCGGAGCCAGCTTGATGACATTACCTACACGGAACCGCTGCAATCGGACCTGTTTTGGAAAGTTTGGGAAACAGTTCAAGAAGACTACGTTAATCAACCGGTCGAAGACAACACTTTATTTTATGGTGCCATTCGAGGTGTAGCTGATGCGGTCAATGATCCGTATACGACATTTTTTGATCCGGTTGAGTCCAGCACGTTCATGGAATCTATTAACGGCACGTTCGGTGGGATTGGTGCCGAAATCGGTGAACAGGATGGACAAATTGTCGTGATTGCACCACTAGCGAATACTCCCGCTGAGCAAGTTGGCTTACTGGCGAATGATGTCATTATTCAAATTGATGGTACAGATACCACCGGGATGTCGGTGGATGAAGCCATTGCCTTGATTCGCGGCGAGGCCGGTACCCAGGTTATCCTCACCATTTACCGCGAGGGTGCCACTGAATTTACAGAATATACCATTACCCGAGCGATCATTGATGTACCCAGCGTAGAGTACGAAACCGTGTCCGCGGGAGATCGCAGCATTGGTCTCATTCATCTGTATCATGTCGATGAAACGTCAGCCGATGACATGCATGCCATTTTAAACCAAGTCTTGTTAGATCAACCAAGTGGATTAATTTTAGATATGCGTAATAACCCAGGTGGTGTGTTGAGTGATGCAATTGATATCACATCGTTCTTTATCGATGATGGTGTGATTGTGTCTGAACAATACAGCAACGGTTCAATCCGTTCCTACCAATCATCGGTTGAGGTGATTTTACCAAATGATCCACCACTGGTGGTATTAGTGAATGGGGGGAGCGCCTCGGCTGCGGAAATAATCGCTGGAGCCCTGCAAGATTATAAGCGCGGCTATATTATGGGACAAACGACGTTTGGTAAAGGATCAGTGCAGGATTATCGAGAATTTCCGGATGGGTCAAGCTTAAAAGTGACCGCTGCCCACTGGCTGACTCCATTGGGCCGTACCATTGAAGATATCGGCATTACCCCCGACCAAATTGTGGATGGAGATGCCCTTGAGGCCGCCATAGAATATTTCAGCCAATAATGCTATACTAGCGCCTATGCAAGTGATCATGACTGCCACCGGAGAAGTAAAACAGGTACCAAACGGGTACGCCCGTAATTATTTACTACCTCATAAACTAGCCACGGCTGCTACTCCAGAAGCTATTGTGCAGGCTGATGCCCAACAGGCTCAACGGGCAGCTGACCAGGCAGCGCAACAGTCGGTCTACAGTGCACTAGCGGCCAAAGTGGCTGGAACAACGGTCACGTATGAAGTCAAAGCCAGTGAAGCTGGGCGGTTATTTAGAGCCGTACATGCTGAAGACATCGTGGGTCAATTACAGTCCCAAGGTATTGTGGTGCCAGCCTTAAGTGTGACGGTACCGCCAATCAAACAAGTCGGTGCCTATGAAGCAACCCTACGACTACCAGATCAGCCGGCCTGCCATTTTACGGTAACAATAATTGCACAATAACTATGGCTAAGCCTCATCCGAAATTTATTTTTGTGGTAGGTGGAGTAATGTCGAGCGTCGGAAAAGGCGTGACGACCGCCAGTATCGGCCGTATTCTTCAAGCGAAAGGGCTGCGGGTGACCGCCATGAAGGCAGACCCATACATTAATGTGGATGCCGGGACAATGAATCCAACCGAGCATGGTGAAGTATTTGTCACCGAAGATCGTGATGAAACCGATCAAGATATTGGTAATTATGAACGCTTTCTCAATGAGGATATTTTGTCGGTGAATTACATGACCACTGGACGAATTTATGATACGGTCATTCATAAGGAGCGTAATCTGGAATATAAGGGCGCGTGCGTTGAGGTGGTACCACATATTCCTCTAGAAATTATCCGACGCATTTACGCCGCGCAACGGGCAGCCAAGGCCGATGTCACCATTATTGAAGTGGGTGGCACGGTGGGTGAGTACCAGAACATTCTCTTTTTAGAAGCGGCCCGGATGATGCGCACAACCAATCCAGACGATGTCTGCTTCGTATTGGTCAGTTACTTGCCTATCCCTGAGCGCGTCGGAGAAATGAAAACCAAACCAACCCAGTCGGCCTCACGAACGCTGAATACGGCTGGAATCCAGGCGGATTTCATAGTGTGTCGCGCGGCCAAACCGCTTGATCGAAAACGGCAGGAAAAGTTAGCCGTGTTCTGTGGCATTCCAGTTGATCATGCCATTTCTGCACCAGATGTAGACATGATCTATCAGATCCCTCAATTATTCGAAAAACAACGGCTAGGTGATAAGTTGCTGCGGCAATTAGCCCTGCGTCCACGCCCAACAAAATTAACCAATTGGAACACAATGGTGCGGCGAGCTCGTCAGGCACGCAAGGTGGTCAACATCGCTGTGGTCGGAAAGTATTTCGGTACGGGGGACTACACGTTAGCTGATTCGTACATCTCGGTGATTGAGGCCATCAAGCATGCGGCGTGGTCGGTAAACCGCAAGCCGGTGCTTACCTGGATTGATTCAGAGGTATATGAGCATGATGCCAGTAAGCTTCGGGAGTTACAAAAATATCACGGCGTGATCGTACCTGGAGGGTTTGGGACACGTGGGGTAGAGGGAATTATTAAAGCAATTGAATATGTCCGCAAGCATAACACCCCGTATCTTGGTCTGTGCTATGGCATGCAATTAGCTATGATTGAAATTGCACGGCATGAAGCGAAATATAAACGAGCCCACACGGTGGAGGTCCAGGCCAACACACCACACCCCATTATTCATATTAATCCGAAGCAATCTGAAAATGTGAAATTAAATCGTTATGGTGGTACTATGCGCTTAGGGGCCTTTGCGTGTGTGCTCAAGCCTGGCACAAAAGCTTACACTGCATACGGTCAACGTCGTATTTCTGAACGCCATCGTCACCGCTATGAATTCAATAACGCCTATCGCGCAGCCCTAGAAAAAGTTGGTGTGGTCTTTTCTGGTATGAATCCAGATCAGAATCTCGTAGAAATTGCCGAATACAGCAAACACCCATGGTTTGTCGGCACTCAATTTCATCCTGAATTCAAATCACGTCCATTACAACCACATCCGCTGTATGTCGGTTTTATGAAGGCATGCGTGAAAACGCAGAGTTAAACAGCAACGTTCACGAACTGGCGACGGACAATTTTTCCGGTAAAGTTTTTGACTTTACGAATGTTGAAATTCACAACGCCAGTGGAAGCCGCGTACAAGGTATCGTCTTCACCACGTCGCACATTCACGCCTGGATGAAATTTCGTACCCCGTTGACGAACAATAATTTCGCCCGCTTTGACCGGTTGACCGCCATACACTTTAATCCCTAGACGCTTTGAGACGGAATCGCGGCCTAAACTAGTTGAGCCACCTGCTTTTGTGTGAGCCATACGGGAAAGAGTGTACCAGGCCTTGCAGTTTTTGTCAAAGTCCTCTATCCTTAGGCCATATGACCCTGTCTGGCAGTGATTTTAACTTCATTATCAAGTACCCGTTCTCGGGTAAAGATTGGTTTGTTCGCATCTGTCTGCAAGGGGCTGTGCTCATGCTGCTGTGCCCATTTTTGATAGGGATACCGTTTTTCACTGGGTTTGTCATGACCATTACCCGACGCGGTATCGATGGGTCAGCTGACTATCCCGGCTGGAATGAGTGGGGCTTATTTTGGAAGCGAGGTTGGAAGGCATTGGTGATCAACTTCGTCTATTACATTCCCATTTTGGTTATTTTCTTTACCTATTTTGCGGTGGTCTTAATACCCATCTTGATTGGCACAGCTACTGAAGTGGATGAAATTGCCGCCATTGGTGCCATCTTCGGAGCGTTTGGCATGGTGTTACTCTATGCCTGCCTGTTTTTTTACATGATCTTTTTTGCGGTGGTACAAATGGCTACCGCGCCACTGATTGCCCTTGATGTACCGTTGTCCGCGTCCTTTCAATTTAAACAGTACATTTGGCCATACATCAAAGCCAATGCGCTCAATTTGGTATTAGCGTGGCTGATTAGCTACATCGCTGGCCTAGTGGCAGCCATGGGAATGGTCTTCTTGTTTTTCGGACTGTTTCTCACACTACCGATTGCCGTTGCCATTACCGCGTATGCACACGGCGTGATCTATCGCATTTCACCAGTCAAATACAAAGGTCAATCCTAGGCTATGGAGATGGAGACGTTGGTATCGCTAGCCAAACAGCGCGGTTTTATCTATCCGGGCAGTGAACTGTATGGCGGTTTAGCGAATTCGTGGGATTACGGTCCACTAGGTGCCCAATTACGGATGAATCTTAAACGGCTGTGGTGGCATGATATCGTTGAACGTCGTCCAGACATGTTTGGTATTGATGGCGCCATTCTCATGAATCCGAAAGTGTGGGAAGCCAGTGGTCATGTGGCTACGTTTCATGACCCCTTAACAGAATGCAAGAAGTGCCATCATCGGTTTCGAGCGGATCAGTTGGATAACACGAAGACGTGTCCGGATTGCCAGGGAGAACTCACGCCAGCGCGGGAGTTCAATCTCATGTTTCAGACGCACATCGGCCCAACCAGTAATGATTCTGCACCGGTGTATTTGCGACCAGAAACAGCCCAGGCGATGTTTGTGAATTTTCGCAACATTGTGCAGTCAATGCGACCACGCCTACCATTCGGCATGGCCCAAATTGGGAAGGCTTTTCGCAATGAAATCACCCCAGGAAATTATATTTTCCGTACCCTCGAGTTTGAACAAATGGAAATTGAGTATTTTGTGGAGGTAGCTGATTGGGAAAAGCACTTTGACTATTGGCAGCAGTGGATGCTGGACTGGGCGAAACAGATTGGTATCAATATATCCGCGCTGCATACATATGACGTGCCAGCCGATGAGCGAGCGCACTACTCACAGCGGACAGTTGATTTCGAATTTGATTGGCCGTTTGGCCGCAAGGAATTATGGGGGTTAGCCTATCGCGGTGATTTTGATTTGAAGAATCATGGCTTAGACTATACCGACCCGATGGATCCAAAACGGAAATTTATTCCCCATGTCATTGAACCAACCTTCGGGGTAGATCGAACGATACTAGCCTTGCTGGTGAGCGCCTATGCTGAAGAGCAGGTGAAGGGTGAAACCCGGGTGGTCTTGCGATTTCAACCAAATCTATCACCATATCAAATCGCCATTTTACCCCTATCCAAGAAACCAGAACTTGAGCACATCACCCGACCACTGTATACGGAGCTTATGGGTATGTGGCGTTGTGATTATGATGAAACACAGAGTATTGGTAAACGGTATCGCCGGCAGGATGAAATTGGTACGCCGTATTGTGTGACGGTTGATTTTGACTCACTGACGGATCAACAGGTCACAGTGCGTGAGCGGGATTCCATGCAGCAGGTGCGTTTGCCAGTGAGCCAGCTCAAACAGTATTTTTTGGATCATGGTCTCACGTCGTAAATTAGCCAATCACCTGACGGTGGTCACAGTCCCGCAGCCTGGTACGGAAACGGTGACGGTGATGGTACTCATTCCTGTCGGCTCGCGTCACGAGCATCCCCGGATTAACGGTATTTCTCATTTCCTGGAGCATTTGATGTTCAAGGGGACAGAAAAACGGCCCAGCACACTGGAGCTGACCAAACAACTAGATGCTGTGGGGGCAGAATATAATGCCTACACCTCGAAAGATGTGACGCTGTACTACATTAAAGTGGCCGCTAATCAATTAGAGCTGGCTTTGGATTTATTTTCCGACATGCTGTTCCATTCGTTGTTTGATGCCACGGAAATTGACCGGGAGCGGGGAGTGATTTTAGAGGAGTTAAACATGTATGAAGATAACCCAGTGATGCATGTCGATACGTTGTTTGAGACAGCCGTGTTTGGCAAAACTCACCCGCTGGGCTACGACATTGGTGGAAAGAAGCAGAATATTCGGCAACTGCCGCGCTCGGCCTTTATACAATACAAACAAACACATTACTCACCGGCTGCGATGCACTTGGTGATTGCGGGCAATATTGATCGGCAGAGCCAACGCTGGATTAAACAGTATTTTGGAGACCAGCCCGCCGGACGGGGGGCAGAGCGTTACAAACCATTCGCGAGGTATCAGCGGAACATTCAATTTTTACATAAGCACAAAAATACTCAGCAAACACAAGTCGCCATGGGCGTGGCTGGCATTGGGTTGCAACGCGCTCGTGATTTAGCCGTCTTGTCAGTGTTATCCACTATTCTTGGTGGCAACATGAGCTCGCGACTATTTATTTCAATTCGTGAAAAACAGGGATTATGTTATGTTATTCACAGTTCGGTGAATCCGTATGTGGATACCGGTACCTTAATGATTCAGGCCGGTATTGATAATACCCGTGTGGTTCCGGCAATTACCGCCATCGTTGAGGAGTTGCGTCGTATCAAGCAAGACTTGGTGACCACCGAAGAACTGCGCAATGCCAAAACCTGCATTGCCGGTCAAACTGCTCTGAAGTTAGAAGATTCGTCTGCGCTGGCCAGTTTTTATGGTAAACAATCCGTCCTGCTCGGTACACTCCATAGCCCGCAGCAAAAACTACAAATGATTCGGCAGGTTACGCGCGAGGATATTCGACGGTTAGCCCGGCATTTGTTACACTTACAGAAACTTAACATTGCCAGCATTGGCCCACAATCATCCCTAACCGCCGTGAAATCACACTTGACGTTATAGCCATGTCGAACCAATCACCAGTTCAAGTCAACATCTCCAGCCTGACGATTGTGAAGGTGTTGTTCATTGTGTTGGGACTGGTATTTGTCTGGGCGATACGGGAGATTATTGTTATGGTTGTGGTGGCCTGGATGATGTCGATGGCGTTGCATCCCTGGGTAGATCGGCTGCAACGTTGGCATATTCCCCGGGCCCTCGGCATTTTATCCGTGTATGTCGCCGCCCTGGTAGTGGCCAGTGGTATGGTGGTATTGTTGGTGCCACCAGTCACCACCGAATTAGCCAGTATTTCGCAAAATTTTCCAGCCTATTATGCGCCAATTAGCGCAAGTTTAGAGAATGTCCGGGCGGCAGGGGAATCGGTTGGTCTGCTTGGTGCTGTGCAAGACGCTTTGAATACGGCCGTGCAAAGTGTTTCACAGCTCACCACCGGGATTTATAATGCGGTATCCTCGGTATTAACTGGCCTAGTTGTGCTGATTGGCATTTTAGTGATTGCGTTTTATATGACGGTTGACCAAGATGGTATTCGTAAATTCCTGCAGTCGGTGATTCCAATCAATTACCAACCGTACGTGACACAAAAAATGAACCAGATTCAGCGGCGGTTAAGCAGCTGGCTGGGTGGTCAGTTCATTCTGATGATCTTTGTTGGTACGTTAGTAGGGTTATCGCTGTCACTGCTGGGTGTGCGCTATTCGCTGGTGCTGGGCATTCTGGCTGGTTTGCTCGAATTTATTCCGGTGATTGGCCCAACCATAGCTGCCGTGCCAGCTATTTTCTTTGCCTTTACAGATTTTGCCACGGCGCCGTATAAACCATTTGTGGTACTCGCCGTGTTTGTAGTTATTCAGCAAATTGAAAATCAACTATTGGTGCCGCGGGTGATGAAGCGAGCCGTTGGTTTAAACCCCATTATTATTATTATTTCGTTGCTGATTGGTGCTAAATTAGCTGGCTTCATCGGTGTGGTGCTGTCTATTCCATTTGTGGCCGTCATCGATGTGTTTTTAGCAGATTTTATGGCTGAGAAACAGCGTGAGCAAAATAGATTGGAAGCGTAAGGTGATGGCTCAAACGTATTATCTTACCACTGCCATTCCCTACGTGAATGCCAAACCGCATATCGGTTTTGCGTTGGAGTTAGTGCAAAGTGATGTATTGGCGCGCTATTATCGTTTAGCCGGTCGTGACACGTATTTTTTATCCGGCGTAGATGAAAACAGTTTAAAAAATGTGCGAGCGGCCGAGGCGATTGGTCTGACCACTCAACAATTGTGCGATGAGAACTCGGCAGTATTTCAAGAACTGATTCAACAATTGAATATTTCTACCGATCAATTTGTGCGCACATCTCAACCGGCACATCACCTTGGTGCCCAAACGCTGTGGTCAGCTTGTCGCCCAGCAGACATCTACACCCAAACCTATGAAGGGCAGTACTGTGTGGGTTGCGAGGCGTATTATACTGCTGATGAACTCGCCGATGGGAAGTGTCCAGAACATCTCACCGTGCCGGAGTTGGTGAAAGAGGATAACTATTTCTTTCGGTTAAGTGCTTATCAGGAGCAGCTGAAGAAACTGATTGAGTCAGGCGATCTACAGATTTATCCAAAGTTTCGAAAAAATGAAGTACTGTCCTTTATTCAAATGGGATTGAACGATTTTTCTATTTCGCGCTCGCGCGCTCGCGCAAAAAACTGGGGAGTGCCCGTACCGGGCGATGCCAGCCAAGTGATGTACGTCTGGTTTGATGCCCTGAGCAATTACATCACCGCATTGGGATATGGCTCAGCCGACACTGCTCAGTTTGAACGGTATTGGCCGGCCGACCTCCATGTGATTGGCAAAGGTATCTCGCGGTTTCATGCCGTGTATTGGCCAGCCATGTTGCTATCGGCTGGACTGCCGCTACCGAAAAGTATTTTTATTCATGGGTACATCTCGGTCAATGGCCAAAAAATGAGCAAGTCACTCAACAACGTAATCGACCCGTTTAGCCTGATTCACAGTTATGGGGCTGATGCGGTGCGCTATTATTTATTACGTGAAATCCCGCCAGCGGAGGATGGAGATTTTTCCGAGGATAAGTTTGTTGAGCGCTATAATGCCGATTTAGCCAACGACTTGGGCAATTTAGTCAGTCGGGTATCGAACATGGTGGAACGCTATTTGGATGGGGTCGTGCCAAGTGTAGAACTGCCGGACGCAGAATATTCTTTAGAAGATGTGTCTCGGCTGATTTCTCAATATCGTTTTAATGAAGCGCTTGAAGTGGCTTGGCGGATTATTCGTCTGGCGAATAAGATGGTGGATGATGAGAAGCCCTGGGAGTTGTACAGCAACAGTAACCTTGATAAACTGAGCGTAGTGTTAGCCCAACTGGTGGTGATGGTACAAGATATCGGCTTGGCCTTAGAGCCGTTATTACCAACCACAGCTAAAACAATCCAGCAGCATTTTAATCAAACCAGGATTACTAAGTTAACGGCCCTCTTTCCTAGAATTTTATGACGACACTTGATTGGATCATGCTCGGTGCTACTTTCCTGGTATTCGCGATTGGGGCGAATGTGTTTGCCCGCATCCTGAAATTAGTCAGTTGGATTCCAATCGTCAAGCTCATCATTCGTTTGGCTGGTGGGCTGGTGTTTGTTGCCGCAGGAATCTTGTTGGTTGGTTCAGTGATTGCACCAAATGTTCCGATGATAGCCAACAGTACAGTAGGGTCATGGTATGTGCTGATCAGCGATTTAATATGGCTGAACTGGTAGATACCCATACCCACGTTAATTTTCAGCCGTTTCTCGCAGATTATCGCAGTGTGATTCAGCGGGCTACCGAGCAAGGTATCGTAGTAACCAATGTGGGTACGCAGTGGGAATCATCCCAGCGGTCTGTGGCCATTGCCGAGGAACTGCAGGGGTTAGTGTATGCCAGTGTCGGTTTACACCCGTTACATTTGTTTAAAGATATTGTTGAAGAACAAACCTTTGGCGGGAAAACGCAACTGATTAGGGCCAGAGCTGAACAATTCGACCCGGGTCGCTACGCCCAATTAGCCAAGTCATCCCGGCGAGTAGTAGCCATCGGGGAGTGCGGATTAGATTATTATCACACCGATGGATTAGCCAGTGTTCAGCAGGATGTCCTGCGACAGCATGTCGAGCTAGCCCTCGAATTGAATTTACCTGTGATTATCCACTGCCGAGATGCCTATGCAGACTTGCTGACTTTGTTAGAAGAGTATCGGGGTACGTTGCGGGGGACAATTCATTGTTATACCGGCGCACCAACCTGGATTCCGCAATTTCTTGATTTAGGTTTTTACATTGGTTTTACGGGCATCATTACCTTTGCGAAAGCCGATGAGGTAAGAGCCAGTGCGCAGGCAGTGCCGTTGGATCGTTTACTGCTGGAGACGGATGCGCCATATTTGGCACCAGTACCGCATCGCGGCCAACGCAACGAGCCTAGTTATGTACGCTGTGTGGCTGAAGAATTGGCTAAACTAAAAAATACATCTTACACCGAATTAGCGAAACGGACGACTGAGAATGCATTTGAACTGTTCCGGTATAGCTGATACACTGGCTGCATGTTAACGTGGTTGATACCTTCGATCGTGCTGGTGCTGTGTTCTGTGGCTCTATGGCTGTGGCTTGATAAACGTCTAAAGCGGCCAGATGATTCGGCGGCCTTAAGTATGCTGAATCAGAATATCCAAGGCATGCACAGTCGGCTGGATAATGCCGCACGCGTGATTAGTGCGGTCAATAAGGAATTAGGGCAAGTCCAAGAAATCGGCCGCAGCATGCGTGATTTGCAGCAGTTTCTACAATCACCCAAATTACGCGGAAATATTGGAGAGCAAGTTTTAAAAGATCTGCTGTCGCAGAATTTTCCCCAAGCTTATTTTGAGATGCAATATAAATTCAAAACTGGTGAAGTGGTTGATGCTTTGCTCAAAACCGATAACGGTTTTATTGGAATTGACGCAAAATTTCCCTTGGTCAATTTTGATCAATTGGTTAAGGCGGAAACCGAGACCGATCAACTGAATTATCGCAAATTGTTCCAACGTGACGTCAAGAAACATATTGCCGACATTGCTAAGAAATATATCATGCCGGAAGAGGGGACGGTCAACTTTGCCCTGATGTATATACCATCCGAAGCCATCTATTACGAAATTATTCGCGATGATCAGGAGCTCATGCCTTACGCCCAAGACCATAAAATTTTATTAGTGTCGCCAAACAGTTTTTATTATTTTCTCAAGGTGTTGCTGATTGGTATGCAAGGGAAAAAAATTGAAGAGCAAGCTAAAGGCATTCTGGTAGCGTTACAAGGTATTCAGAAAGATTCGGATAAGTTTGGGCGAGAGTTGGACGTCTTAACCACTCATTTAACGAATGCTAAAGCCGCCTTGGATCGCGTCAGTAATCAGTATCAACAACTGGATAACAAGATTGACCAGATTAAACTTTTGGAGTAGCCTTTGGCCTATGTCTCAACCGTGGGAACCATTAGTGTTATTGAAAGAGTCGTTTACGAATGACGACGTGATTGTGGGAAAGAATACCATGATTCATCCAACGGCCGTAATTGAAGGTCCGGTGGTGATTGGC
The DNA here is from genome assembly GCA_003512175.1 of Candidatus Kerfeldbacteria bacterium. Taxonomy (GTDB): domain Bacteria; phylum Patescibacteriota; class Patescibacteriia; order UBA9570; family UBA9570; genus UBA9570. The sequence continues at coordinate 3,557 of DOSP01000068.1, read as the reverse complement.
GATAATTGTGTAATTGGTGTCGGCGCCTATATCCGGCCGTATAGTCGGATAGGGAATGACTGTGTGATCGGCCATGCCACTGAAATTAAACACTGCATCCTAGGCGATAAGGTTATTTTACCGCACTTTAATTATGTGGGTGATAGTATTTTGGGTAATAATGTTCACCTCGGTGGCGGCGCCATGATCGCTAATTATAGAATTGACGGCGGCGTGATCCGTGATAGCGGTCTAACTAAATTTGGAGCCATTATTGGAAACGGCGTTGAAGTTGGCGCTGGCGCTATTTTGAACCCAGGTACTATTCTCGGGGACAACGTCACTATTTACCCTGGCGCAATTGTGCGTGATGACGTTCCGGCCAACAGCATTGTGAAGGTTCGACTGCAGCAGGAGATTATAACAAAAACCTAACTTGTCGCTACTTCCGCCACTTGCTGGCCACGTGCAGTTTGGCACGTTCTTCGGCTAGTTGTTGCTGGAGCAAACTGTAGGTATTCAAATCTAACTGGGTGCGGTTCTCTAGGTCTTGTTCGAGCTGCTTAGTGCGAGCTTGGGCGGCAGACAGATCGATATCGGCGGCATGTTGGGCAGAATCGGCCAGGACATAGAGCGTATTATTCGATACTTCAATCACACCACCAGACACTGCCAGAGGATGGGTTTTACCGTCCGTTCGAACAATCAATTCACCCGGCATGAGCACACTGACCAGTTCAGTATGGTGCGGCAGCACAGTAATTTCACCAATTTGGGTAGGCAGACTTACTCCATCCACCTCTTGCTCAAAGAGTGTCATGACCGGTGTAACCATTTTGAAACGCAGTGTGCTCATTGCTTTGTTTCGGTAGTCACTTCCTCAATGCCACCCTTCATGTAGAAGGCCTGTTCTGGTTTATCATCATGTTTGCCGGCAATAATTTCGGCAAAGGCGCGAATGGTATCAGCCAACTTCACATATTTGCCAGGGGCACCGGTGAAGGTTTCAGCCACGAAGAATGGCTGCGATAAGAACCGTTGTATTTTACGTGCGCGGGATACAATCAATTTGTCTTCTTCCGTTAACTCTTCCATACCGAGAATGGCGATGATATCCTGCAGATCTTTATAGCGCTGTAACACCTTTTGCACATCGCGAGCCACTTTATAATGCTCTTCACCGACCACTTGTGGAGACAGAATCGTTGAAGTGGAATCCAAAGGATCGACCGCCGGATAAATACCCAACTCGGCCAACGACCGGTTTAATACCACAGTGGAATCAAGGTGAGAGAAGGTGGTGGCTGGAGCGGGATCCGTTAAGTCGTCAGCTGGTACGTACACGGCTTGCACAGAGGTAATAGAACCATCCTTGGTGGAGGTAATCCGCTCTTGCAGACCGCCCATTTCTTGAGCCAGGGTCGGTTGGTACCCTACGGCTGACGGAATACGACCAAGCAAGGCAGACATCTCTGAGCCAGCCTGGGTGAAACGGAAAATGTTATCCACAAACAACAGTACATCTTGGTGATCGACATCGCGGAAATGTTCCGCGATGGTTAAGCCAGTGAGGGCCACCCGAGCGCGAGCTCCTGGTGGTTCATTCATTTGACCAAACACCATAGCCAGTTTGTCGAGTACCCCCGCGTCCTTCATTTCATGATAGAGATCATTCCCTTCACGGGTTCGTTCACCGACACCGGCAAACACGGAATACCCACCATGGGCGGTGGCGATGTTGTTGATCAATTCCTGCACAATAACGGTTTTACCCACACCAGCACCACCGAACAAGCCGACTTTACCACCCTTGGTAAAGGGACAGATCAGGTCGATCACTTTGATGCCAGTTTCTAGAATTTCCACCTTGGTTGATTGATCTTCAAAGCGAGGAGCCGGCTGATGGATACTATTCCGTTTGGCATCTTTGGCAATGACCTCACCACCATCAATCACATCGCCGGTGACATTAAAAATGCGTCCAAGAGCAGCTTTACCAACTGGTACAGAAATTGGTCGACCTGTGGCTGTAACGGTTACGCCACGCTGTAAACCATCGGTGGAACCCATGGCGATGGTGCGAACGCAGGATGAACCGATGTGGGACTGTACCTCCAGCACCACACGGCGGTCTCCGTTGGCTACTTCCAGAGCATCATACAGTGCCGGCAAATCTCCATCGAAGGCAACGTCGACAACCGGTCCGATTACTTGTGCTATCTTGCCATTCATAAATAATAGTTATTAATAATCAAATTAAGCCACGGCCGCCGTACCGGCAGAAATTTCGGCAATTTCCTTAGTAATACTGGCTTGACGAGCGCGGTTAAAGGCTAATACTAGCTCATCAATCATCTCACCGGCAGAATCTGTAGCATTTTTCATAGCCACCATGCGAGCGCTGTGTTCAGAGGCGTTACTTTCCAATAATGCCTGATACATTTGGGCTTCTGCCAACCGTGGTACGACGTAGTCTAATACCTCGAGTTTGGTTGGCTCATAGAGATAATCGGCTTTGAGCATGTGCGGTAGATCTGATTTTTTTACATCGGTCACATTTTCCACTGCCTCTGCAATACTCCCCGTTTGAATCAATGGGAACAGCTGCCGTACCACCGGCACTTGCAGCACCGCTGAACGATAATCTGTATACAGCACGAGCACACGATCAGTTTTGCCCTCCTTAAATTGCTTATAGATGTGAGCCGTAATTTCACTGACTGATCCAGTATTTTTTGCACTATCGTCCTTGGCATAGGCAAAATCAGCTTTGAATCCAACGGTGTTCAGTGTATTGACACCCTTCTTGCCAATAGCGATAAGTTCCACGTTGGCACGACCATGATCATGCACAAAGCGCAACGTTCGTTTCATGATGTTGCTGTTAAAGGCACCGCACAAACCGCGGTTGGACGTAAACAATACCAGTGTGGTATGTACTGGGCGATCCTTCACTGTGGGCGCTACAAAGAATCGTCGCACGGCATCGGTTGGTTTCAACTCGACACTCGCCACTACACGATTGATGATTTCCCAAAGCATGTTGGCGTAGGTCCGCGTATTCAAAGCATTCTGTACCGCCCGACGCATTTTGGCAGCCGACACCAGCTCCATTGCTTTGGTAATCTTCTTGGAGTTCTTGATGGACCGTAAGCGGTTCTTAATTTCGCGGCCTTGTAAAGCCATAGTTACATGGTGGCTTTAAAGTCTTTAATCATTTGCTGCAGTTTAGTCTCCCAGGCATCATCAAAGGCTTTATCCGTGCGGATTTTGTTACAGAGTTCTGGAGCGTGCTGTTCAACGTAGTCCAGTAAACCGGTGCTAAATTCCTGTATCCGAGCCACCGCTACATCATCGGTTAACCCTTTCGTGACTGCATAAATTTGCACTACTTGGTATTCGACCGGCAGTGGTTCAAATTGCTTTTGCTTCAATAATTCTTCCAAGCGCTTGCCGCGTTCCAGCTGCTGTTTGGTGGCTTCATCTAAATCTGAACCAAACTGTGTAAAGGCTTCGAGTTCACGGAACTGAGCTAACCCCAACCGGAGGGTACCAGCCACTTTCTTCATGGCTTTAAT
>DOSP01000031.1:7690-15492 GCA_003512175.1 Candidatus Kerfeldbacteria bacterium | reverse complement strand
TTGGGCGGGCATGTTGATGGCAGCGCGTTCGGCGGCGGCGCGCACTTGGCCCATACCGGAGTTAATGTCTGGTAAATACCGACGGCGGCCAAACATGGTTTCTACATAGCCTTGTGTGCGCGCTACTGCTTTAGTATCTTCGACATACTGTTTAATGGCTGGATGCAGTGTGAAGTAGCGTTCTAGATACGACTTGGCTTCCTCGATCGAAATCTTAGCATCACGCGATAAGCCGTAAGCTCCCATGCCATATAAAATACCGAAGTTAATCGACTTAGCGGCTCGACGCATGTTTTTCGTCACTTGATCTTCAGCGACACCATTCATTTCCGCAGCTGTTTGGGTATGAATATCAGCACCACGTTTGAATCCATCAATAAAGGTTTTATCATTGGCGAGGTGAGCAATAATGCGCAACTCAACTTGAGAATAGTCTAGCGACACTAACACCTTGCCGGGTGGAGCAATAAAGGCTTTACGGATTTTTCGACCTAGTTCGGTCCGCACAGGAATATTTTGTAAATTTGGATCGACCGATGAGAGCCGACCCGTGGCGGCAATCGTCTGATTGTAGTTGGTGTGAATGCGCTTGGTTTTGGGATTCACCATTTGCGGTAAAGCATCGACATAGGTTGATTTCAGTTTCGTCACTTCCCGATAGTCGCTGATCAAATCGATGATCGGATGCAACCCACGCATTTTTTCAAGTTCACTGGCTGCGGTGGAAATTCCGGTCTTGGTCTTGGCCAATCCTTGAGTGTCGATATGTAATTTATCAAACAAAATTTCTTTCAGCTGCTTCGGTGACGAGATATTAAATTCAGTATCCGCTAGTTTGTAAATTTTTTTCTCCAGCGCTGCTATGTCCTTAGCCAACTGAGTACTCATCTTGTTCAAGAAGGGCACATCCACGCTGATGCCGGCTGATTCCATGGCGGTCAAAACCGGGATTAAAGCCACCTCTAGCTGGAGAGTATCTTCCAGCTTGGCCTGCTTGACCCTGGGCAAAAGCGTTTCGTATAACCGCCAAGTATAATCGGCATCTTCGGCTGCATAAAAGGCTAATTTGCGAATTGGTACCTGTGTAATGGGCAGTTCTGTTTTGCCTTTTCCCACCATCTCCTCATATGGCATCATTTCATAACCAAATTCCGCAAAGGCCAAGTTATCTAAGCTATGCCCGCGGGAGCCAGGGTTCAACACATAGGAAGCCAGCATCGTGTCCGTGACAATGGATTGTACAACTATGGTACTCGTGGCTTGGAGGACCTTATAATCAAATTTGATGTTATGCCCAACTTTTCCAATATGCTTATTTTCTAGCACGGCTTTAAACAAACTAACCAGTTCACCTGAGATGTAATACGCTTCGCCTGGTTTTACGGCGATGCTAAAGCCGACTAACTCACACTGTAACGGGTCTAGGCTGGTCGTCTCGGTATCCAGAGCAAATGTTTTGACCTGCTCTAATTGTTTGATGAGTTGTTTGGCTTTCTCAGGAGTATCGATGAGGGTATAGCTACTGTCTCCTAACCAATCCTTTTCTGGTTGAGCTTCTACTACCGTTCCGCCCAGGGTGAGCTGACCAGAGGATGACGGCATGTCGGGTAAATTACGTAACAGTGACTTGAATTCAAGTTGCTGTATAAGATTGACGATTTTGGACCGATCGTAAGGTTGTATGGTGAGCTGCTCTAAGGTGAGATCCAGTGGCACAGATCGGTGAATGGTCGCCAACTCTTTAGAGAGCATGGCGTCGTCTTTTCCAGTGGTGAGTTTTTCTTGCAAAGCTCCTTTATAGTCTTTGGCGTGTTGCAATACTTGTTCAACCGTGCCATGTGCTAGCAACAATGTGGTGGCGGTTTTCTCACCGATACCCCGAATGCCGGGGATATTATCTGACGTATCACCGCGCAAGGCTTTATAATCAATCACTTGATCAGGCGTGAGACCGCCTAACTTTCGTTTTACTTCGTCCGTATCATAAATTAAGGTATCGCTGACACCTTTACGCATAGCATACACAAAGGTGTGATCATCCACCAGTTGCAGTGTATCCATATCGCCGGTGACAATATAACTCTGAACCGTTCTTGGAACCTGGGTGGTAATGGTACCAATGAGATCATCGGCCTCGTAGCCAGATTTACTAAACGTTGGAAAGTTAAAGGCTTCGACAATTTCCTGGATAATGGGAATTTGCGCATACAACTCATCGGGTTGTTTTTTTCGCGTGGCTTTGTATTCCTTATATCGCCTATGTCGAAAGGTTGGTCCGGGAGCGTCAAATACAACCGCCACATGGGTAGGCTTGAGATCACGCAATACTTTAAACAATATATTCAAAAAACCATAGACCGCATTCACGACAGTGCCATCTTTGGTGGCTAACGGTGGCAGGGCATGAAAAGCGCGATGGATAATCGCGTGGGCATCTATCAGGACAAGTTTTGGCTTGGCTTTGGCCATGCCAGCAGTATAGCACGGAGCCGATACCACAAACTACGGTGCGCTAAACCCATATAAATGGGGTCACCGCCGTGCTGTAGGCATAATTCGCCGTATTCGATAGACATTTTGATTTTGTATTTATTTGGTTTTTTCGACGCAGACTGATAGAATGAGTGTAGCAGAATTTTTGATGTTCGTCAACCTATATCCTTACCTTATGTTCTCCAAAAAACCACTAAAAAAATTACAGACCACGCAGCGTTTTGGTAAGGTTGATGCGCCGGCGGTTTCTGAAGAAACCCTCGAACAGTTTCATAGTTTGTATAGCAGATCAGTTGAGGGAGCAGATACTATTCATGCCCTGATTTTGGGTGCTACTCCCGAACTGCGTGATATTGTCTTGTCGTATGGTCACACACTGACTACTGTAGATCATGATGCTGCTGCTCTGGAAGAAAAAACCAAACAGATGCATTATGCGCATCACCTGAATGAGGAAGTGATTACCGATGATTGGCTGGCAGTGCGCTTCTCACCTAGGACCTTTGATGTGGTGTTAGGGGATGGTGTGCTGACGGCCTTGAATCAAGATGATCAACGCGTCTTGCTTGACCGTATTCACACGTGGCTGAAACCAACCGGCCATATGTTGCTCCGTGAGGGCGCTGTACTTCACCAACGTCCACGCTATGCGCCATCAGTGCATGTGCATGAATACCGTACCGGCCAATACAGTTTGTTTGATTTATTTTTCGGTTTACGGCTGCACAACCAGAATTTCAAATCGATTGACCCAGTGACCAGACGAACCTATTTGAAAAACTTTCAGGAGAAAATAGATGAATATCTGAACCAGGGTGTACTATCCAAGCAAGAGCATGATCAGCTATCTACGATTGGCGCTGAACTGGAACATACCTTACTGCGGAAGGAGGACTTAGAAGGTTTGTTGAAGCAGCTGTTCTTCCCGCAGGATGTGATCCACGATATTGGTTCTGGCCACCTAAGCCCATGGTACTTTTTTCTGACGCAGCCCACCGGCCAAGTGGACCTCCCCAGCCACGTGCCCGCGCTACGATCCAATTACGTACAAGAGTTCTTAGCCAGACAATCCGTCCAAGTCGAAGACTAAGCGCTACCACGCCAGCGCTTACGGCTAGCCAAATCCACCAACGCCCATAGTCTTTTGGCGCGCTGCCAGCCGGTATAGATACAGTTTGATCTGATGCGGCATAGGTTGGCGCAATCACAGCATCATGTAAGGCAGTTGTTGTACTCGCCACAGCGGTGGCATTGGTCACATCTGTTCCTAGGCGTGGCCAAATCTGAATGGCATCTTCATTACTCACTAGTACTCCAACTACGGTGACGAGTTCACCCTCCGCAAACACACTTGTACTAATACCGGTACCCCGTTTCACATAGATATCCCAATCGTTATCCAGTGTAATGGTACTGCCAGATTTGCTGGCCACTTCACCACTGACTTGCACTAACCTACCAGCGTTATCCGTCACAAAGCTCTCTATCTCCAATGGCGTAATAGTGTCCACGTGATCTGTCACCACGATATCACTCGCACTGGAAATATTAATCTTGGGTTCGCCGTTACTGGTGGAAGTCTTCCCAGTCACAGTAATAACATCGCCAATTTCTAGTTCAGGAAAAGATTTGTTGGATGAATAAATTTGGATACCACTGGTCTCATCTTGCATGTAGAAATAATTACTGCTGAACGTATCCGGTAAAACCAACACCGTGCCGGTCAAGTTGACTTCTTCGCCACTGGGCTGTTGTTTGGCAGCTAATATTGATAAACCACTCGTCTGAGTTGTATCCGCATTGGTCGTATCAGCAGATTCTGCTACCGTATCGGCGGTGTCTTCATCTGTTTCAGTAACAGTAATCACATTGCTGTCTTCTGGGGTAGGCGTGGTGGTCCACTGCCAGACACCACTCACCAAGGCATAGCTTTCACCGGTAGTGGCTGCGGGATAAGTCACTTCGGAGATGACTTTGTTTTGTGGATCCAGTAACTGAATAGTTTCTCCAGAATTATTGAGCGAAATGCCTGTATCTGTCACGGCAAATAGCTGATAGCTGTTGGCTGATAGCTCAAGTGATTCATCGATCACATATTCATGACTGCCATCGGTCAGCATCCAGCCGTAGAGATCAATCGTCTTACCACTGTTGTACACCTCTATCCATTCATCGGTGGTATCGGAACCTTCTGGATCAGGTAATAATTCGGATAGCGTGACATCATCGGAATATTCATAACTAGGTTGAACGGGGTCATCGGTTGTATCATCCGTCTCATCTTCTTTTGTAGTGGTGGTTTCAGGAAAGGTATTAGCGAGGTAGGGCGTAAGTTCGGTGGTCCACTCCCAACTGGCATCACTCGTGAGTGCATAACTAGTGTCATCATCAGCACTATCATCATAACTGACGCTATCGAGCTCTGTGCCGTCCGGTTGAAGCAATGAGATGGTGTCACCGGTATTGTTCAGTGAAATCTTCGTATCTGATCGATACCAGGCATAGTAACGTTTGGCACCAATCGAACCATCGATCGTATGGGTTTGACCAGATTCGTCTACCAACTGCCAGCCAGTTAAATCTACCTCCTCATCACCACTATTATAGAGCTCAATAAACTCATCCTCTGTCTCGCTGGTTGAGGGGTTCGGTAATAGTTCCGATAACTGAATGGCTGTACTGTAGGGGCCTGCCGTTGTGGTTGTCTCCTCCTCACCATCCTCATCAGTACACTCCGCCCAGGCTAATAATGGGGTTAAGAATGGGATCGAGCTAATCAGCCCAATGCAGCTTACCCACCGTAATTGTGCTAATAACATAATAGGCAACCCCTGCCGCGTTGTGCCCTTTCATTACCACCTTTAGACTATAGCTGGAGACTCGTCAAGTATTCTGATCACTAGCCCATTAATCTTGCGTTTGCCTGCGGTTCTGGCGGCACCGCCAAACTCTACGTAATGATCACCCGTGGCAGATTGCGCGATATCCACCTCGGCCTCCGTACGCTCAATCTCTATTTTTTTGCCAAACTGCTCGTGCAAGCGTGCAGTCAGTTGATCTTTCGCGATACCACCCGTTGTCATGGCAGCATCAGTGACGAGGATAGACAAAGTACTTTCCGGAAAACGTGTTTTCAATGCCCGGTATTTCTTAAACACGGTCACGATGTGGTTTGTCAAAATAAATGGTGTGCACGTTCCATAGACCCGATCCAACACAAATGACATCTCCTGTCTACCGTTGTCGTGACTAATCGGTTCAAAAAATACAATCTGATCAGCGATACTCCCTTTACGCTGCGCCTCTGTATGGCTATAGATAAAGAACTTATTACTGTCACCAAAGGTTAAATCGGTATCATTATTACAACCTTGTTTAGTGCATGATAGGCATTCGCGAATATTCTCGACAATCGCATTCCAGTCATGCGTTAGTGTACTGGTGATCGTTTGTTGCGCCGCTTCCGCGTTAATCATCGTATCAATCTGGGCAAGTTTCGTTCGCAGCAATTCGTTCGGCGTTGTACTTTGAGCCTGCCGAGTGTTACCGAACTTCGTTTTTATTTGGTCATAGACTGCTTGTAATTTAAGAACCTGGGCACGAATCTTCCCGACATACTCCTGCAAAATAGTCACTTCTTCCGGAGTCAGCTCATCTGCGCGTTTGACAATAATATTATCTAAATAATCTAAATCTTGGGTGAGGGCAAACGCACCTGAGGTGACTTTGAACTCTTCACCTAATCGGTTAAATATGGCGACCACGTCAGCTGATGGTTGTAACAAACCACGTAATGTATCAATCTCTGCTGGGGCGTTCGTTTCCTCAATTAATCGGACTGCATTCACTACTACGGCTAAGGCTTTGACGCCATCCTGCCAAATGGTTTTGACCTCATCTGGTGAGAGCGACGCTGCTTGCATCCGATCACATACCATCTGTTCAGCGGCCGTTAATTCTATCCCACGATATAATTTGGCGGCAACTGTGCCAACGGGCTTACTACCGAACTCTAACAACACGTGCATGCGTTGTTTATCTAACGGATCAGGATAAAGATCTAAATCTTCCAAGGTGTGTAGATTGGCAATGACATTGCCGAGTCGGACATCGATGGTCTCAACATCACCCAAAGCAATATTCGGGGTTTCCGTTTGTAGCATGGTTTGAAATACTGGCAAACGATCACCGTCAATATGTAACCGCTCAGCAGTCACCGGGCTCAATTGCTCACGTTGACGCATCAAGGTGGTGACAGCTTTGGCATTGTCTGGAGTCAGATAATCGGCCGGATTCAGTGGTTCACCACGACGATACGCATCCCATTGTCCATTTATTTGCAAAGCCAAATACCAACCCAGCAATTGTTCTTTAGCGGCGCTGCGGGAGTGCATGTTCGCTAAATACATCGTACTATTCGTGAGTGATCGCACATGTTCAGGGGTGAACTGCGCTGGAATTTTAGTGATACCAAACCGAGTCTTAAACTTTTCGGTCATTTCACTGACTAATTGCTGTCGCAGTGCGCCCATGTCTGTCATGTCACGGATCATGCGCCTTAACCGAACCAATGCTTGTTCATCATACTGTGCCTCTCCAGTCCGCTGATCAACTGTTGCTAATACCGCTAGTTGAGCCCGGACTAGTGGAAACACCTGTTCATGAAAACGTTTTAGATCACTGGGAGATAATTTTTGAAATTGGGCGAGAAAACTACTAAATAAACTCGGCGCTGCCTGGAGAATATCACGAGAAATAGTATAGTAATCGGCTTGATCATCATTGGACCACCGTTCTCGCACAAACCGATTTTCCATCTGACGCGTCCCGGCAAGCACTGCTCGCTGAGTATTTGCAAACGTGGTACTACGCGATAAAGCACGCCGGAAGTGATGAATGAATAAAGCCAATGCTTCAAACTGGGTCATTGGTCCGGCTCCCTTACATTCATCAACGAAGCCACTCACCACGGCCAGTTGAATGGGCATGCGTTCCACCTCACCAACCTGTACATACTGCTTCCACAGTTTTTGCAATTCTGCTAAACAGATATCTTTAGCAGCGTCGCCCTTAAATGCCGCCGTCACTTGTTCGGTAAGTTGACTGCCCAGTTGCGGCAATTGATGATCATCAATCGTCGTACGCGCAAATGCCATTACCGCCGGTAACCAATTCTGTTCTGATACAGTATCAACGGACAGGTTACGAAATTCTTCAACTGCCACTGCTCGAACTAGTTGCGGCGATGTAACACGCTCGCCCAAGGTGATACTGACAGCCGAATCAAGTTGTTGAATGCCGGCACCACG
>DOSP01000031.1:3511-7604 GCA_003512175.1 Candidatus Kerfeldbacteria bacterium | reverse complement strand
CACGATAACGCAGCAGGGCCGCCAATAAGCGCTGTTCAACTTCCATTGGCATAGTTTGCGACGGACGTGCATTGGCTTCATCTATTAATCCAGCAGCCACTAATTGTTCCAGCACAATTTTCTGCTCCGCGTCATCCGTGCGCCAACCACAGGCTACGGCGGCCAATTGATTCTGCAACAGTCGTCGTTTGACTTCGTCGGCTGTCCAATTATTGAGATCACCATTTTTTTCTATGTAGAGCCGGGTAACCGTTATGAGTTGTTCAGCAGATAAGTGAACCTCCCCCTGCTGATTAAGATGAACCAGCATATTCATGTGTCCTGCTCCGCCCAGTGCCAATATTTTTACAATGGACTCGGCTGAGAGAGTCACCTCAGCGACTCGTTCAGTATAGTGTTCTACTAAGAACAATGGGGCCTGTTCCAGCATCAGCTCCCAAAACTGACGATCCTGTTTAATGTACTCGGGCACTGTATTCCAACTATCATAGGCCAGTTTAATCAAAGCAGCTGGCTGGCTATAGACTTCACCCAGTATTGCACTGGGTTCACCGTTATATTTATTCAACACGGCTGCCATACACTCGGGCTCCTTCAGCAGAGCCAAGGCCGCTGGTGTATCAATGGCAGGCATATTACCAGGATCGCTTTTATAACAGGCACGTGTCAACTCATCCACCTGTTCAGCAGTCAGGGCCAGTGTATCAATCAATTCTTGGCGATACGGCAAGATACCCCAACCAAAGTTACCTGATCCCTTGGCCAGAATCACAGCCACTCGTAAGTGACTATCCAACGCGGCCAGCTGTTGTACAGATTCATGAAAATCTATCTTATAGCTGTAATCAAACATGGCTAATAATTTCGTAATGGTGCGTTGCATATCACCACTCGTCACTGGGGCCAGTCGCCGTAAATGATCGGGCGTTACAGGTAATGTGCAGTCTTTTTGTAGCTGACGTAAATTTGCCAAATCTTGTTCCACATCCATAATCAATAGATCGCAGACGGACATGCGAAAATTCTCACCGAATATTTGGCGGAGGGCTTGAGCAAAGTCCAGAATCTCTTCCGCCCGAGGATCAGCCAGGAAATCAGCCGCATCAGCATAGTTAATCTCTAATTTATCCGGCCAGGTCTGCAAGCGTTCCATAATGGCTGGTGTCAACCGATCAAGAAGACGAATCGGTAAAAGATGTTCTTTTTGCAGTAGTAATGGCAATACCAAGGTAAAATTCGGATGCTCCGCCGTCGCGATAAAATTCTTCAACTGCTCATGATAACGATTCACATACTTGGTGCAGGGAGATAACTGTTCAAGATTTCGTAACACCGACCGTGGTAACTGCACAATGTCTTGCCAAAACGAAATAGAATCATCCACATATTTGGCAAAGGTTGGTAAATCAGCCTCAACCTGTTTCCGTAGAAAGGCTATTCGTGCTTTTTCCCAAGCAGCGGGGTTACGGTCTTCATTTTCCCAAGGTATCGTTTCTACAACTCGATGCAGCTCTGATAATTGTTCATCAGACAATAGTATATGGTTCCGCCATCGTTCAATAAATTCGACAGTATCATTATGGTACACAAGATGATGGTGCATCATGGCTGGCATGATTGTTTGCCAATCACTTTCGGTTAACTCAATGAACTGGGGTAATAAACGCACATCACAATTAGTACGAAAGCAAGCTAAACTTTCACCGGAAAATAACCATGGGGCTTGGAGTTGGGCTTGAACCCATTGTTCCCACGGTGCATTGTATGGTTCTAACTTAATTTGAGCTGTAGCTAGGCGCTCTTGTACAACAAGCGCTGCCCGCATTTTTTCTGGATCCGCCCAGATGGCCGCAGGATAGTTATATTTCCATACACCCGGTTGCTGTAACAATTCATCAGGCAAAACCAGCCCAACTTCAGGAAATGATCCAGCTTGGCCAGTGAGATACAAGCCTAAAATTGTCGAATTACTTTCCAGTCGTTGCCAGACTGTAGCAGATAAATGCTTGAGTCGACTTACCCTACTATAATCTAAGGTGAGACCGGTTAATTGCTCAGCCAGTGTGCACCGTTGTGCAATCAGATCTATTTCCGCTTGAGTGGGATCGCGATAGTATTCCAAGTGTGTAGTGCGTTCCGCAGCCGCTAAATCAAGTAGCCGCAGATACTGTTCTCGTGTCATGATTGGATCTAACTTCAATAACTCAACCAATAGTACCTGGTGCCGATCAATCGCCAGTCTCGCCAATTCTACTAATTGCGGTGGGTCCCATTCCAACAAATGCCCTATGGACGATTTCCCGTCATATTCACCGTAGGTATTCAAATTCCCTTCGGCACTATAACCAGCCCGGTCATACTCGCGCGGAAAACTGGCATCACGCAAGGTAATCAACTGACCTACAATAACCTTCTGTTGATCATATTGAATTTTCTCTTTGTTCAAATAGTAATATAAGCCGGCACAATCTGGCCGCTTGACCATGGCCAGAGTAGCCTCGGGCATAAAGCCAGTCAGACCCGTAGTTTCTAGAAATTGTTGGACTTGCTCACCCTGGGCCGATTGAGCTAATGAAAAAATTAACTCCGCATGATCGCCTTGGTGGTTACCTCCTAGCCAAAATATATGCTTATCTAACCACAGAAAGCGTTTTTGTTGGTCATCTGTCAATGCAATAAACTGATCTAGCCGTTGCCGGGTTTGGTCATCTAAACGCGTTAGGTCGCTGCCCAGGTGTACGACGATACCCTCAATAACCGGTAAATCTACCGTCGCATCAAACTGCGGCCATTGCCTAACAATCTGTCGCTCGGTGTCATTTAGGTTGAGTAGGCGAGCTACGGCATCAATGTTGTGAGTAAAATATTTTTGGTGAAACTCAGCAAATTGTTGTACGTTGATAATACTGCCGGGCTGACGTTCTCGGGCAGCATATTCTTTTGCATGAGTGCCTTTTTGGGTACTGTATGCAGTTGCGCCTTCTTGACACTGGCGCCAAAATTTATTCGTCATGGCTTGCTCTGGTGTGCCAGCTCGCTCATAAATGGCCAAGCGACCAGACAAGTCATATCCGTCCGTCTCTGCTATAACCAATCCCTGATCCTGGCAGGTTTGTATGCCCTGCTCAATCAATTGCCACCGATCACCGGTAAACGCTTTCTGTTGAGAGATTAAAACATCAAGTTGTACTTTAGCCTGCGCGCCGGTTATCTCAATGTACTGAACAAAGTGATCAACCTGCTCTTCAGTCAAATGTTCCCAGTTATACGAACCAGAATAATATTTATCTTGTTTCAGAACAGTGAATAACGCATCGTGTCGACTGGATGGTACTCGGTATAGCGCGGTCTGAAATTGTGCAATGGCTTCTGGCAAGCCTTGAAAACCGTGGGAATTGAAAATGCTGTGCCCAGGTCGAGTTGGGCTATCTAATCCCCAACCGGAGCCAACTTCGCTGGGCAGATGTGATTTGACTACGGCTGACAATGACTTTATAAAATCGAGCACCTGGGCCGGTGAGGCATCGCGTCGATAATATCTACTGCTTGCGCGTTCATCAAACTCTTTCAAATCAAGCAGGTTTTCCTCTGTCCATAGTTGTTGTACGTGATCTGCGCCATAGGCCAGTACAGCCAAAGTAATGTATTGCCATTGTTCACTATTAAGTAGTTGTATTTGCTCAGTGGTCGATTCCGGAAAACTCGCCACAACCAGGTAGGTATAGATATCATCCCAGGTGCCAACTGGCTTACCGGCCTTTTCGTAAGCTGTTTGCTGTTCTGTTGGAGAAAATTTTTCGGCAATGTTGAGTACGGCTTGGCGATCAGCTTTGACAGAATATGCCTCAATGTTAGGAAAAACTAAAATAACATCTATAATTGTAGGTGCGTCATGGTCAAGTAAAATATCTGGCCAGTGTACGTGCGGTTGAAGTTGCCAGGCCAGGGCGATATCGGTTTGTTGCTCTGACGAAAACTGGGCCAGAGCGTCTAACACCTCTGGGGGTTGTGGCAATAAAAAACGATCAGTGACGCTAAATAAATTACGCTCTAACGGTACTTTCTCGCGTTTGTAGAGCAGACTTAATTCTGG
>DOSP01000031.1:0-3439 GCA_003512175.1 Candidatus Kerfeldbacteria bacterium | reverse complement strand
TCAGACTTAATTCTGGATCATCACCAAGTTGACCGGCAATGAGGTGATCTTGTTCATCAAATTTCTGCTTGCGTAAACGTGTTGCGGAAATATCGATTGATCGACCGGCGGCTGGAATTGAACGCAGCCGCAGTGTGGCACGGTCAATTATTAGTCGCGCTACTTTTTCCCACCGTTGAGTGTTCTGTTTTTTGGCTCGCCGATATAAATCTAAACACGTCTCGATGGTTTGAGAACCGCTTGATAGTGCTTGGGTCAACTCGGTGATGACCGCTGGGTTATCCGGTATGGCTAATTGACGTTCCTTCCACGCCGCCTTAGCGCGTCCGATCAGGGATTCTAAAGCCATAATTAAAAGAATTATGACAAATTTTTTTCAAAAAGTCAAGCCGCGAAAGCGCTAGTTTATGGACTCAACACTACTCGGCCAGTGGAATACTCTACACTCAAATCATAATACTCGGCCGGAGTGACACCGATGGGAGTATACGTCATGCCGGTGGCGTCAAGTTGCACAGTGAGGTCAGTCAACGCATCCGGGTACGAACCATATTGTGAGTAGTAATCTTGCAAGGCTGACTGTACCAGTTGGACACGGGCTTGAAGAACTTGATCTTCTGCGGATAGATCAACCTCGGTGACTTCAGTTTCACTGACTTCCGTAATAAGCTCCTCTTCGACCACGGGCTCGATAGTTGTTAGTTCTTCTTCTACAAAACCATGCTCTAATAATGTCGCCTTACCCACGGCATCCGTTTGCACAGATATTTCTACACCAGTCGGACAACCACAGGCTGAACAGGTAAAGAAATCAACCGCCGGTGGAGTGACTTCTAGGCTATGGACCGTTACTCCAACGGTAGTGGCGTAGTATTCAATAATGGCAGTTTCTTCAAGCGTATCGCCCCATGGTGCATCATTACACTGCGTTGGATAATAATTCACCCAAAATATTTCCGGTTCGGTGTTTGTCACCGAGGAGATGGTTTGCCATTGGCAACCGGCGAGTAAAACTATGCCCCCTAGTAAGAAAAGCTTCATGAATGATAGTATAGCACATTGACAAGGCGGGCTGAATTCGTTAGCGTAGCGAGGCAAGCCGACGTGGCGGAATTGGTATACGCGCATGGCTTAGGACCATGTTCCGAAAGGATTGAGAGTTCGAGTCTCTCCGTCGGCACAACTGTATGTGGAATGCTTTAGCGCCAATCTATGATCAAATCATTGGCCGACCACTGAACAATGATATTGCTGTCATCAAACAAGTCATCAACTGGAAAAAGTCAGATGTTGTATTGGATTTAGGTGGCGGTACGGGGCGAGTGGCCCAACAACTGCAACCGTTAGTCGGGAAAATAATTGTGGCGGATCCGGCGGAAAAAATGTTGGCTCGGGCCAAGCGCAAGGGCTTGCAAACCCAATTGCTGTCCTCCGTTACTCTACCCTTTCCAGATCAGACCTTTGACGTCGTAACAATGATTGAAACTTTCCATCACTTTAAGCAGCAAGCAGGTTCACTCAAAGAATGCAATCGAGTGTTAAAGCTGGGTGGAGTATTACTCATTGAAGAACCAAACCCAGCTTCATTCTTGAAACACTTTTTATGGGTTGAGCGATTATTTGATACAGTGACGTATCATACTCCGACAGAACTGAAAACATTGTTACAATCGACTGGTTTTACTGTCACGAAAGAACAGACCGACCGGTTGATGTATTTTACTGTCGCCAATGCAATTATTTTTGAATAGGTTTGAGGGTTTGCCAGAGATAGTCAAATAATAGTTTTTGTAACGCAACAAGTTCGTGAGAGGAAATAATCACGGCCATTTTTTCTTGCCACGAAGCGACTAACATCTTATCACCATATAAATTTACTTCCGGGGTAAAGGTTTGCCCGGCTGGTAAAAACTTGCTTTCCCGTAATTCCACTCGGTCACGTTGAGCGCGCTCTTGAGATAATTCATTATGTGGAAAAATGGCTCGGATAAAAATTTTTCTTGCCACGCGACGTTTGTAGTATTCTGGAAAAAAACTTGGCAGACCTTCATGCATGGTTTGGACATTGGCATACGCCCGAATCGATTCTTTGGCGTTTAGAGTATCTTCGTAAGCTTCGCGCATACCCCGCTCGCCTTCAAAAAAAGTGACAGTTGGTTTTGTCGAGTCAGCCAAATGGAGCGATAATAGATCAGGCAAAATACTTTCGACTCGCTTCATCTTATCTTCCAGTTGCTGCTGTTGATGATGTGACTCATTTCGCAAGTACGACACAATATGCACCGGGTCAAGTGCTACAAAATATAAGCGGCCGCGCTTCTTATATTTGCTAATCAGGCCGCGCTTCTCCAATTCAGTTACCACATCGTAAACTGTCGTTCGATTTAAGTCTGTCCGACGTGCTAGCTGTGTGGCTGTAGCCTGACCAATGGCTAATAAATCCATATAAATCAGTAACTCTTTGGCAGATAAGATCTCTGCCAATACTTCCTTGGCTACTTTTTGTGGATATTTATTCGACACTTTTTTATCTAATGTTAGATACTTTTTAGATGAAATTTCTTTTTTGTTTATAAACTTATACCTATTATAACCTATTTCTCTACACTGCCAATAGTTGGTTAGCTCTTTCACAATCCACGGAGATCATATGCGCAAGACCCTTGCAGATACATTCGCGATGGTGTCATTCTCCATCGTCGTCGGGATGTTCATGGAAGTGTGCATCACCGGCCTGACGTTGGAGCAATCGCTGCATTGTCGGCTGGGATCGTTTCCGATCAAGCTGGTGCAAGGCCATCCGTACGGACTGTACCGTGACTGGATCGTGCAACTGTGTGGTGATACTCACCTGAAAGCTGGTGAAGTCTTCGCCTACACGTCCTTCCAGACACCCATCTATGCCCTGCTGCTGCTCGCCAAGGGGGCGAGTGTACAACAAGTGTTGATGTGCTGCGGTACGCGTATCGTCGCATCACTGATCACGGGCCGGTTGTATGTGCCGTTTCTGGCCGCCTGCCACCGCCTGTTCAACGTCCACAAGTAGGAGGTCACATGCCACGCACTCTATTTCACGACATCACCTTTTCGACTGCATCTGTCGGTGACTACCTCACGGCTGTTGAGGGTGTCCACCGCGATCCACGGCGTAGTTACTCGCACCACCATCGTTGCAGTGGTGATGACGAAGAAAACGACATCATTCGCCGCATCGATCGGCAGAGGGAGGAGGAAGATGATGAGTAGATTGGGATAAAGGGGGATGTCAGCCACTGGTTTCTAACGAGATCAGTGGCTGCTTCATTTTTTGGGAGTTAACGTGGAATCGTAATGATTCCTTCATCACAGTACTCCTCGATATTCCCACAAATCCGATCAACCAAATATTGTTTCTCATCGCCCACTGCTAGTTGTGACTTCAGATTATGATCTACAATTG
>DOSP01000053.1 GCA_003512175.1 Candidatus Kerfeldbacteria bacterium | reverse complement strand
CCCGGTCGATCTTGTACCCGATGCTGTCTTCGATCGACGTCTTCTTGGGCTTGTTGGTGAGGCCGAAGAAATGCGTGTCTACCACGATGAACAGAAGGACGAGGAGGCCCAGCAGAACCAGCAGCTTTTGACCGAACGACATTTCCAGTATCCATTCCACAGTTTACGTCATGTGAGACGGTCAGTGTGACGCCTGCACCCTTCCATAAAACACCGACTCTGTCAATCCGGTGCACAGTGGAACAAATTAATTATTGGTTCTATACTACACTCATGAAACAATATTATGTTTTGTTATTTTTCAGCATTGTTTATCTGGTCGGAACCAGCTGTACACTAACTCAACCGGAAGCAACTTCAAATACAGTGGTCGTAAAAGAAACCGTTGAACCGGAAGAACCTGTCGCCATTGTCGTGGAGCCAGACCCAGAGCCAACCACGAAAATATTCCATACCAGCGATATGGCTGACCTCGATGCTAATTTTAATTTTTCTGTTGAAATTCCTGCACAGTGGGAGGTAGAAAATGTGGCTGACATTCAATCGCTTAACTTTTACGATCCATTTGCCGATGGGGATAATAACTTAAACAAGTCTCAGATCTTTGTACGCTACTTTTTGGCCCAGGAATTTTTAACACTAACAACGGTGACGATTCATTCCAGTAGCGACCTCATTGTGAATGGACATGAAGCCGTCGAATATGACATTGAAAAAAAGGCAGGGGTAGCTGACTTCCCATCTCAACCAAGTTGGCGTAATCAACGTCACACGGTAACCGACATTCGGGTTTCTCCAAATAGCTCAGTATTTTATGTATTTGGGCAGCGGCCAGGGCTCGATCAGGCGATGCTTGATCAATTTTTTCAAAGTTTGACTATCGCGGACTGATGAAAGTAGTCGATCACATCTTGCTATTTGTTGCCACCCTATCGCCGCTTGTCGGTGTGATTTGGTTCGGATGGGAAGTCGATGAAGTTATTTTTATCTACATCATCGAAGCTGCCATTATCACTGTATCGCAAATACTGGTTGGCATAAAAACTCGTCAACAGATTACCCATCCAGATATTCGTACTGGCTACACTACCAGCTTTGTTCTGCGCATGTGTACGGAAGGGGTCATCGTACTTGGTGGCATGGCCTTATTTGTAGATGCGATCGTGGGCAGTACAATTTTATTTGAGCATTTAGATATTATTGGCGGATACCTGTGGCAAACCTTGATTCCGGTGGTATCGTTGTTGTTGCATTATGGTCAACGTTTTCGCAAGCCAATTACACCCACTCAAATTCTGCCAGTTGGCTGGTGGATTTTATATTATCCGTTCCCGTTGTTTGTCTGTGCCTATGTGTTAGCGGCCCAAGCGGAGGCGTATTTGTTAGGCTTGCTAATAGTCGTGATTAGCTTAAAAGCCATCGCTGAATTCCGACTGATGCGACCATTACCAAATCTACCCGAGCCCCCACCCAGTGGGCCGGTACTGACTGATCATCCCTATGGTACGTGGAATCTATTACGTCCTGGCATTGTGTACTTACTCATTATGGTTGGATTTCTTTCCGTAAATCCGTTTACGCAGGACCCTACCTACACCGCCACACAAAATGTGCTGATTTTTTTTGGTTTCTGCCTCCTGTGGTCGCCGTGGTTGCGGCGTGCCCGCGTGTCGTTGCAGTATACACCTGATGCCATTATCTATACGCAGCAGCGTTGGTTAAAAAGACAACGCAGTGTGGCCATTGCAGATATTACAAAAATTGGAGTAAGTCGTAATTCACGAACAAACCAAATCGGTGTATGGATTTTTCATCTCAAAAAAGGTCGGCCATTAAAGCTGGGTCCGTGGTTTTGTCTGCGGCAGGATTTTCTAGCCTGGCTCCGTTTACTCCAGCAGGAACATCCTGCTATACTGAAGCTATGTTCTGGAAAATCACTGGCTGTGTAGCCATTTTAAGCGGCATTATTCTTAGCCAAGAAGCGGCCGCCGCTGTATTCTCCGAAGATCTGATTGATAACGGAAAGTTCGAATCCGGTTTTACCTTTTGGAATGGCACCAATGTCAATGATTCCAATTTAGATGATCAATACCCCATTGACGGCGATTTTGTGACTCTTGGTCAGTACAGCCAAACCCAGGCGATTAGCCAAACGGTGGTCGTACCAAATAACGCCGGCTTAATCACTTTAAGTTTTTGGTACCGCCTCTATACATCAGACACAACGGCGAACGATACCTTTACGATCACATTTACCAAGAGCGATACCGGTGAGGTGTTATTGTCCGATACCATGCCAGCCAGTGACGGTGCGGTGACAGACTGGGAAGAGTATACGCTAGATGCCAGCGCCATTCGAGGTGAAACCGTTATCGTCACTTTGGCCGTAAAAAATGATGCCAGTTTATTTACGTTTGTGGATGTCGATACCATTCGCCTGAAAGCCCAATCCTATGGCGAACTGGTGGGCACGGTAGTTGGTGCATCGGGTACAAAACTAAGAAATGCTGAGGTGACCATTCGTACACCAAAGAACAAGAAAATCTGGACAGGTGAAACCAATAAAAAAGGTAAATTCATGGCCACGTTATTACCGGGTAAATCAGGGAAGTATAAAATCACCATCAAAAAATCTGGAGAAACGTTTACTGGGCGCGCCAAAATTGCTTGGGCTAAACAAACCAAAAAAACTTTTACTATTCCTAACGTATGAAACTACCCTACGCCCTATCACTCATCAGCCTGACCGCATTGTTTGTTGGAGCGGGTTGTCCGGTACCAGATCAAACTACAATCACATCCATTGAACCAGAGAATTCCAATAGTACAAATGTTGATCTCTATGTCGATTATTCCCCAGCAGCCTTAGCGAAAGCCCAAGCCAACGGTATAGCCGTGCTGTATTTTTATGCGCCATGGTGTTCAACCTGCAAATCACTGAATCAAGACTTGTTGGATAACACAACAGATTTACCGCCCGGCGTGACAGTGCTGAAAGTCGATTATGATACGGCGGAAGATTTGAAAGATCAATATGATGTCGTTCAACAACATACGCTCATACAACTTGATTCGAATGGTAACGAGGTAACACGCTGGATTGGTGGAGATGTCGAAACGATCATTGATTCTGTCATCTACCCATGAAACGGTGGCTCATTTGCCTTGGTTTGCTGTGCGTTCCCATTGTCACTACGGCACAGTCCTACGATTTTGATTTTGATCTTGGCTATGATGAAATAACCAATTATGAGGTAGATATTACCGTTCAGCCGGACAGTACCATTTTAGTGCGCGAAACGATCAGCTACGATTTTGGCTATCCAGGGCATGGCATCACGCGCTACATTCCATACACCTATACGCGCTATGGTCTACTGCAAGATAATTTAGACATCACGCTGTTGGGGTTGTCCGTCAACGGTGCAGCCGTTCCCTATGAGACCAATCGTGCAGACGGTATACTGGAATGGAGAATTGGTGATCCCAATCGAACGGTTGAAGATGAACAAACCTATGTGATTGAGTATGCCGCTGATTGGGGCTTAGAATATACTAAAGACTATACGGAATTGTATTGGAACGCGATTGGGACAGACTGGGATGTCTCTATTCGCCAAGCGACAGTGACGGTGCATCTACCAGATAACAGTGTGCTCACAAACCTCGAGCCGCTGTGTTATCAGGGTAGTTATGGATCCACCGCCAATTGTTTTTGGGAATATACAGACGACGGTGTTGTCTTTCGGATCACTGAACTAGGTGCCTACGAGGGAGTCACCGTAGATGTCGCATTGGATCCTGTAGCTGTACCGCGCCCCGCGGCTGTACAGTACGTTACTCATTTGGTGTCCAATAACTGGTCGCTGATATTGATTCCCGGCATTATTCTGGTGTGGATAGTACTGCGGTGGCTGACACGCCCAACCAAACCAAATAAACCGTTGATTCCAATCTATGAAATTCCGGAAGGAGTTACCGCACCATCGCTGGCTGAACTAGTGCTATCTGGTCGGGTGACCGGACGGGGTGTATCCGCCGAGTTGATTGAATTAGCTCGGGCTGGACATCTTCAGTTTATCTATGATGAGAAGTCCAACAGCGTCAAAACCCTCAAGCGTAAAGATGCGTTTGTCAATAATGTTACCGTAGTGGTGTTTGGCAACAATACTGGCGAAGTCAGCTTAGACAGCTTAAAAACTACTGGCTATACGTTATTGCCAACCTTGACCAAGGCCCATCAAGCCAAGCTCATTCAACAACACTGGCTGGATGAAACTAAACAACGCTATCATCGATTGTTTCAAATTGCCTCTGGGGCAGCTTTTGTGCTTGGCGGTCTCACTATTGCCTACGGCAACACCTCATCCGCGCGTCATGCCATTGTGACGGGCGTGGTAGGGATCTTGTTTACCATAGCGTTTGTACTCATGCGCCAAGCCAATTATCATCCGTGGAATCAGGTGGGTGCCAATACCAAGCAATTGTTGGATGGGTTCAAATGGTTTTTGCGGGTCACGGAACAAGAACGTATCAAATTTTCCCAAGCGCCTAAACTGACACCAAAACTATTTGAAGAGTATTTGCCTTACGCCGTAGCGTTTGGTGTGGAAAAAGATTGGGTGAAACAGTTCGAACACATTTTAGTCGAACCACCCAGTTGGTTGGTGGGCGCACCGCGAGGGTATATGGGTGTATATGCTGCCACGTTAGCGCTTGGTCGAACCCAGGCTTCCTTCCGGGCACCATCGAACACCAGCCGGTCTGGCGGATTTGGTGGTGGCTTTTCGGGTGGGGGAC
>DOSP01000085.1:257-2624 GCA_003512175.1 Candidatus Kerfeldbacteria bacterium | reverse complement strand
CTGCGCGATCACCTGCCGCGTCTCATCATCAGTCGTGTGGAAACCAACCACATCCTGACGCATGGCACTCACTTCATGCTGATAGAGATCCAACAAGCGAACAAAGTTACTTGGATTACCCACATCCATGGCGTTCGAAATGGTGGTGAGTGATGGGCGCGGCACAAACGTACCCGTGCGCAGATAGTTCGGCACCACATCATTACTATTGGTTGCAGCGATAAACTGATCCACCGGTAGACCCATGCGCTTGGCCATTAACCCGGCGGTGAGATTACCAAAGTTGCCACTGGGTACGGAAAAAATAATGGGCTGACCAACCGCTGCCGCCTGCTGGTAGGCTAGCCAATAGTACAACATTTGTGGCAAGAGACGCGCCACGTTAATGGAATTAGCCGAAGTCAGCTGAACGCGTTGTTTTAAATCTGCATCCACAAAGGCTTGTTTAACTAATGCCTGACAATCGTCAAAACTGCCAGCGACGGATAGCGCGCTGACATTATCACCCAGTGTAGTCAACTGTTGCTCTTGTACATGACTGACTCGACCACGGGGATACAAAATCACCACACGAATTCCTGGTACACGATAAAATCCGTGAGCCACGGCGCTACCGGTATCACCGGATGTGGCCACTAACACGGTCAGCGTTTGCTGGAACTGTTCGGCAAAATATCCCATCAATCGCGCCATAAACCGAGCTCCGACATCTTTAAAGGCCAGAGTTGGCCCATGCCATAGTTCCAATACACCAATATTGTCTGTCAGTTTGACCAACGGCACGGGAAAATCAAAAGCTTCGTTCGAGATACGTTGCAGCACTGTATCTGGTAATTCATCACCAATAAAAGGTCGCAAAATCAGTTGAGCAACTTCTGGTGGAGTAAAATGCGCTAAGCGTTGTATGGTAGACTGCGGTACTGCCGGAAGGCTTATTGGCAGATACAATCCCCCATCGGCTGCCAGGCCAGACATTACTGCTTCACGTAGTGATACGCGTAGCGCTGGATTACGCGTGCTGTAGAATTGCATCGAGAAAATCGTTAACGGTAAACGATGGCTGGCTAGTTTGATCGTAGGGTAAAATCACTGTGGCATATTTGGCATATTGCCGAGCTCGATAATCCAATAACTGTGGATAACAAGAAGTAATAGCCGCTAACTTTGTTCGACCTAACGGTTGAACAAACTGTGTTCCCCAAACGACCGGTTTGGGATCTACTAAATAACGATCTAACATTTGCTGACGAACGTAGGCTGAACTTTCAATATAAACCGTAGTGGTGTGTTGTTGTAATTGATTGCATATATCCGTTCCCGCATAAATAACGCTCCCGGTGGTATCAATGACTAACGGACCATTATCCTTCTTATTCAACTTCTGTAAAATGTGTAGCATGACTCCACGTTCAATGTTGAGGTACTGTTCTTCACGTTGACTATAACCAGCCACATAGGGTTGCCCCATCCAATCTGCCACATGAGCAATACCAGCGATACCAAGTTGTTCACCAATCAGATCATCACAACAGATGTGCTGGAAACCTAAACCGGCTAGTTGCTTTGACCAGTAGGTTTTACCCACACCCGACATGCCCAGCAAAGTGATGATCATAGATAGCCTTTAGCGTGCAATAATTCCGCTACCAGCACCGCTCCGCCGGCTGCACCACGAATGGTATTATGCGCTAAAGCGACACATTTCCAACCTAAGATAGCATCTGCTCGCAGTCGACCAATGCTAATGCCCATGCCGTTCTGCCAATCACGATCCAATTTAGTTTGCGGTCGATTATCCTCGACACAATACTGCAGCAGTGGTTGTGGTGCTGATGGTAAATGTAAGTCCGCTAACGGGTTATCAAACTGGGTAATAGCTTCAAGCAACTGTGATCGGGTAACCGGTTTGGTAAAACGAACATTGATAGCGGCCAGGTGACCATTAGAAACAGGCACGCGGATACAGTTGGCGGAAATGGTTGGAGTATCTGCCAAGACAAACTGACCGGCCTGAATATCTGCCCAAATCTTGGCTGGCTCGGTCTCTGACTTTTTCTCTTCATCACCAATATAAGGAATCACATTATCGA
Organism: Candidatus Kerfeldbacteria bacterium; assembly: GCA_003512175.1. Lineage (GTDB taxonomy): Bacteria > Patescibacteriota > Patescibacteriia > UBA9570 > UBA9570 > UBA9570. The sequence continues at coordinate 534 of DOSP01000085.1, read as the reverse complement.
CCATCTCCGGCCACGTGGCAAATGTTTTACCGGCTCCGGAAATAGCTTGATAGGTTGAAACAATCACCGCTGCGGGCTCAAACTGGCGCCAGGCCTGCAGCAGCGGAACATAACACTGAATGGAACAATTGGGTTTAGTCACAATACAACCGGTTGTCCAACCACGATTTTTCCGCTGTATAGTGATCATTTCAAGATGCTGTGGGTTCACTTCTGGCATAAGCATGGGCACATCTGCCGTCCAGCGGTGGGCGGAGTTATTGGAGACGACCGCCAC
>DOSP01000085.1:0-172 GCA_003512175.1 Candidatus Kerfeldbacteria bacterium | reverse complement strand
CCGCCACACCCAAAGCAGCGTAAGCTTCTTCAATTTTTTGGATAGTGGCTTTATCCAGATCGATGGCACAAAACACTACCCGTACTTTATCGGCTATCGTTTTCTTATCATCCTCAATGGAATAGACCGTCAAATTCTGCATGGCTGGTGGAATTGCCGCGTCGTGCACCCA
>DOSP01000017.1:33319-33713 GCA_003512175.1 Candidatus Kerfeldbacteria bacterium | reverse complement strand
GCTGTGTTAGCCGCCGGTGCAGCCGCCTCTTTCTTCACTCAAACGAAATCGGGTAAGCAAGCGGCCAAGCAGATTAAAACTTCCGCCATTGGCTTGTCACGGGAAATTAGCAAACGAGTGCAGTCCGCCAAAAAAATCAGTCAGTCCAAATACAACGATATTGTAGAAGAAGTAGTCGATGAGTACGCTGTTCAAAAGAAAGTGGGTAAGCACACGGTAGTGGCCCTGAAGCGCGATTTAAAAACGCACTGGCGCGACGTGAAACGTGAATTGAAGAAAAAATAACTTGCAGACTGTTACTGGAATTATTACTCCGCATCGTGGCCGAGGCACTAGGCTTGGCGTACCGACTATTAACTTGCCTGCGCCGGCCGATATCCCGGATGGCGTCTAC
>DOSP01000017.1:26723-33246 GCA_003512175.1 Candidatus Kerfeldbacteria bacterium | reverse complement strand
ATATCCCGGATGGCGTCTACGCCGGTTATGTGCAACATCAGAGTAACCGTTATCCAGCAGCTGTCTTTGTAGGAGCCGCCATTACCTTTGGCGAACAAGACCGGCAAATTGAGGCACATATCATTGATCAGACAATAACCTTGACTGGCGCAGTGACTATAGACTTAATTAAGTGTATTCGGCCTAATCAAAGGTTTCCGAATAGTGAACAGCTTCAGCAACAGATGCAGTCAGATATTAGGGTGATAAAACAATGTTTACAGGAATTGTCGCAGAACAACTAACTATTCAGCGCATCGAGCACACTGCCGCGGGCGTTGCGGTGTCTTTTAGTCTGCCAACCTGGGGAACGTTAGTCACTGGCGAAAGTGTCTTAGTACATGGCATTTGTTCAACCGTGGTGACCATCACTCCACAGGGGTTTACGGTGGAGTACATGCCTGAGACGATTCAGCGTACCACTGTGGGGCAATGGACAGTTGGCCAGATAATTCATGCCGAACCCTCAGTCACACCCACCACCAAACTGTCGGGGAGTTTTGTGTCTGGTCATATTGACGTTGTTTTGCCAGTAGCCGGAACGCATCCACTCCGGTTCGCTATTCCCGAGGAGTATCGTGGGTATGTGTTTAGTAAAGGCAGTATTACGGTAAATGGTGTTAATTTGACTATTGCTGAATATCAGAACAATCACATTACCATCCAACTCATTCCAGAAACTAAATCACGCACCAGCCTCGGTAGTCTACGAGTTGGTGATCATGTCAACGTTGAGTTTGATTACATTGCTAAGGCTGTGGTGGCAGCGTTGGCCGTGCGTCCGGCTTAGCTTGAGCAATCGGCAGGTCAAAGAAAAACGTTGTCCCCACGCCTTCTTGTGATTCAAACCAAACTTTCCCTTCGTGCTTCGTAACAATATCTTTCACTAAAAATAGACCCAGACCACTCCCCTCGGTCACCATTTTTAAGATATTTGGCCCGCGGAAGAATTTCGTAAATACTTCGGTTTGCGATTTAGTCGGAATACCCACGCCGTGATCTTTTACATAGCCATGGACCATGTTGCCATGTTTGCTGATATTCACTTCCACCACACCATTGGGTTTGGAGTATTTAATGGCGTTATCAATCAGGTTATTGATGGCCAGACTAATTTTTTCCACGTCGACTTCGGCTGAAATTTCTCCCACCGGCTCATAACTGAATTGCACCGTAATCTTCAGTTCCTTGGTTAAGTTAGCTAACTGCTTAATTTGTTCCTTGACCAGAGCCACTAAATCAATCACTTCCAGTTTATAGTTAAACTTTTGTTCCTCAATTTTGGTCACATCCAGCAAATCATTAATCAGATTAATCATTCGATTAATATTTTCTAGGGCGTTGCCCAGGTGATGTTTCTGTTCTTTATTCAAATCACCCATATCACCGTCAAATAACATTTGCGATACCCAGCGGATGCCAGCCATCGGGGTGCGCAATTGATGTGCCGCAATCGATAAGAATTCAGATTTCTGGCGATCCAATTCTTTGGTCTTGGTTAGTTCTTCTTCTAAGGCGGTTTGGCTGGCCTGAATATTGGCGGCCATGGTGTTGAAGGTTTTGGCAAACAGACCTAATTCGTCATTGCGGTAGATTTGGACTTTATGAAATTTGCCCTTACCAAACTCTTGGGCTGCCTGCGTTAAGGTACGAATTGGTTTACTGATGTTAGTCGAAATGAAGGCTGCAACGAACACAATAATCAGCAACACTAAAGCGGATACCCCCACCAAGTACAATTGAATGGTTTGAACTGTGCTAGAAATTGTGGCATTGGCCTGATCAATTTGTGAGCTGATCTGGTTGGTAATTTCCGTCTCCGTAAAAGTGATAAAGTCATCTCGAGCAGTATTGAGCGTGGCCAGCTTATCCCGGACACCTGGATCAGTTGGATCTTGTTCGTACTGTGTCACCAATTCGTCCGCTTGAGTATACACGGCCAGTAATTTTTCATTAAATTGCTGGGTAAATTCAAAATCAGTGCTGGTTTGGGATAACTGAAACAAGGCATATTCTGCGCGAATCGCTTCAGTGAACTTTTCTTGGTAGATAGTCTTGCTGGCAGTTTCTCCCGTGGCTAAATAGTTATAGACAGCCAACAAGGCAATGTGGACATCATCTTTTAATTCTGAAGTCAGCACCACGCTTGGAAAAGAATATTGCTGCACGGTGGTAAAACTGTCCTGAAAATCGAGTACAGTGGTGAATGTAAACGCCCAAGAATTCATCACCAGGACGATCATCAACACGAAGATAAAGAAGATCTTTTGGGTCAGTTTGAAGTACCGAAACATCAGCTGCAGTATACCGTAAAGTGCTGGAAGATGCTATACTAACATTATGTTTGAGCATGTTCCACCTCCGCCACCGTTGGCTGAACCACCGCCCAAAACCATGTCGCGTCCGCAACCCTTGCCCGTGGCCAAACCAAAACCAGCCACGGTACCCCTGGCAGATCAGGCGGCCGTGGATATGTTTAAACGGACGGGTTTGAATCCGATACAAAAGATTGGTTTAATTGTGATTGCTTTGGTAGTGCTGGCGGCGCTGGTTGGCACTGGTCTGTGGTTATTCTTTACACTTGATCCATTTGCCGCTCCGGTGCGGGAAGTACAAAACGACAACGCCAATACCAGCACGACTGACATTCCCTTACAAGACTTGGACACAGACAAAGATGGTCTGCGCGATATTGATGAACGGCGGCATGGCACTGATATCACCCTAGCCGATACCGATGCCGATGGGTTAAGTGATTATACGGAAATCAATCAGTATAAAACTGATCCGCTGGTAGCGGATAGCGATGGAGATACCTATCTGGACGGTGATGAAATTGACAATGGTTATGATCCACTTGGTCCGGGCCGCTTGCAGTAGCGTTGTACTGTTGATACTTCCATTCGTTGTTCTAGCAAAACAGCCTAGTGCGAAAGTTACGTTAGATGAGGCTACTCGACAGGCCGGCTATACGTTAGAATTGGGTAGAATTGATCTTGGTATTCAGCCAGACAGTTTAGTGACCGCTACCAAAGCTTGGGTCCGTCGTGTCAAAAATTATCCAGACTTACCAAATCATCTCCGTGCCATATCACCGGTATATAGTTTTACGATCCAAGATGAAATAGATTGGTTGACCATTCCGTTGCAATTACAATACCACTTGAAGGGTAAAAAATATAAATACGATCGATCGATTTACTATTATGATACGACAAGTGAAACCTGGAAAGAATTAGACAGTATAGTCAGTAGATCAGATCAGACAGTAACGACTGAATGGGGTGCTTTGCATGCCCAAATTGTGGTAGCGGCGGATACCACCGACCCGTTTGGCCCGAGTAAGATTAAACAATTTTCCGAGTTTGGTAGCGTCGCTGCGGCCAGTGCCATTGTGCTCGATGAAGCCACGGGTGATGTGCTGTACAGTAGTCATCCCGATAGCGAACGTTCCATTGCCTCGATGACGAAATTAATGACGGCGTATGTGTTATTTCAGGAGGGGATTGATTTAGATGCAATCGCTACTTACCACGATAGTTATGATCAGGTCGGCGGATCTTTACGAGTGTCTGAAGGGGAGACCATGACGATGGGAGATTTAATGTACGCCATGGTCGTGGGTTCAGCCAACAATGCCGCCTACGCCTTGGTGGGGAACGCCGGGTATTCCCTGGATGAGTTTATCGACTCGATGAATGAGGTCGCGCTAGAATTAGGATTGGAGCACACCATCTTTGCTGATCCATCGGGGCTAGCGGTAGGTAATATTTCTACCGCACACGAATATGCCAAACTGATGCGGGCGGTCTTACAAAACGATACCTTGGCTGAGATGAGTGCCACATCCTATTACGAATTTACGACACTGAATTACGGAAACTTTCATGACTTTAATAATACCAACCCGTTGTTGTGGACGAGTGGTTTAGAGATTACCGGCAGCAAAACTGGCTATATTGATGAAGCCCTGTATTGTCTAGCGATGCGTGTAGAACAGGATGACCACGCCATTATTACCGTGGTGATGGGTGCACCAACGTTGAATGATCGTACTACTGAATCGTATCGGCTGGTCAATTGGGCGTTCGATAATTATGCGTGGTAGTTTAGCATTAACGGTTAAGACGGTGGACTTTATTATGCCGCCGCTTTGCTCTGAACCTAAGCTAACTTCAGAAGGTCTCTATTTTGTGGTTGGTTTTACAGTTGTTGGTGTTCTTCTGCTGGTACCCTTTTTACAGCGCTGGCTACTACGCCGATCACATATAATAAAATGGAAACAAAGTACCAAACCAGTAATCCGTTGGTTAGTTTACATGATAGAAATAGTATTGTTGCTTCCGTTTGTTGTTTTGCTATTCATAGCGTTAGGTATTTGGTTGGGTAAGAACGTTTTACTCTTAACGGTAACTAATTGTTTTTAGACGACCAGTGTTGTGCTGTGCGCTTTATACGTGTGGGTTAGTTAGTTTTAAACATCGCCCTGAACAAAAAAATAAGATAGATAATGTTAAGTAATAAGAATAACCCAGCGGTTTGATAGCCAAGCACTAGCCAGCTTAAGGTATTGTAGGGGATAATCACACAACTAGCAGCTAGTTGAATTTTATTCGATGAAAAAGCAAATCCGACTGCTGCCGTCACCAAACCAATTAAACCGAGAATAAAAATAGGTGACCACGTATCACCAGTGATCAGTACAACAACAGGAATCAATACGGTGGCAACTCCAATACTGATAGCTTTGCGGCGCTGTGACCAGGCAAAAAACCCTAATACACAGCCAATCACAATGATGAGTTCTAAGCTGACGAGTACTGGTTCATGATCCAACCAAGCTCCAACAGTTAACAACACCGCACCCCACAGGAAGCCATGTTTTTGCAAGGCCGTTGGTTGAATTTGCCATCGCCCGATTAAGGTAACAATTAATCCGACAATGGTAATCCAGAGCGTTAGATTCATTTGGCTAGTGTGGCAAAGTAACGATGTACCACTAGATCGTCTGTTAGTTCTGGGTGAAAGGTGCCAGCCAATATGTTGCCTTGTTGCACCAACACCGGTTCGCCTTCGTGTGTTGCTAATACCTCAACAGTTTTGCCGACGCGAGTGATCTTTGGTGCTCGAATAAACATGCCATGTAAAGGTTTTTGTAAAGACGCTATTAATCGCGTCTTTACTTGAATTGGTTCATCGAACGAATCGAGCTGCCGGCCATAGGCATTCCGCTTGACGGTGATATCGATCAAACCTAACCTGGCCAGTAAAATTGCCCCGGCACAAGTACCGTACACAGCGTAGCCTTTTTTTATTTTGGTTTTGAGCCAAGTATCTAAACCAGTACTTCGTAATAATTTACCAATCGTAGTGCTTTCACCACCGGGCATTATCAAACCGACAGTTTTTTTGATATCACTGATGTTGCGGACCTCAATACAGGAAATCTTTAACTTCTGTAGTGCAGCAATGTGTTCAGAAAAATCTCCTTGGAGTGCTAACACCCCGATGATTGGCTTAGTGGCCACGGCTTGCCATCTTAGTAATGCTGTCCGTAATCTCTAAGCCAGGCATGGCATCACCTAAGCCTTCTGAGACTCGTGCCAGCCACTCCGGATCATCATAATGTGTGGTAGCTTCAACCACAGCTTTTGCTCGCTTGGCAGGATTCTTTGATTTGAAGATACCACTACCCACAAACACGCCATCCACACCAAGTTGCATACACAGGGCTGCATCCGCTGGTGTGGCAATACCGCCGGCGGCAAAGTTCACCACTGGTAACCGCCATAATTTTTTTACTTGTTCCAACAGTTGCTGTGGTACCCGATATTCTTTGGCCCTATTTTTTAATTGTGTGCTAGAAAGTTTTTGTAAACCTAAAATATCAGTATTGATCGTACGGATATGGCGCACCGCTTCCACGATATTGCCCGTACCGGCTTCACCTTTCGTTCGAACCATGGCAGCGCCCTCATGGATCCGTCGTAGCGCTTCGCCTAAATCTCGTGCGCCACACACAAAGGGAACTTTGAAGTGAGATTTATCTACATGGTTAAACGGATCGGCCGGTGTCAGCACTTCGGATTCATCGATATAATCCACTCCCAGTGCTTCCAAAATCTGCGCTTCTACAAAATGACCAATCCGCACTTTGGCCATCACCGGAATGGTCACTGCTTTCATGATCCCTTTAATCATCTTGGGATCACTCATGCGGGCTACCCCACCAGTAGCACGAATATCGGCTGGTACGCGCTCTAACGCCATCACGGCACAAGCACCGGCTCGTTCAGCAAGCACAGCATGTTCCGGGGTCACCACATCCATAATCACGCCCCCTTTAAGCATTTGGGCGAGACCGGACTTGAGTTTAAAGGTATTTTTTGCCATAGTCTTTGAACGGGTATGACTATAACACACGGTTTCCAGAAAAACAATAAAGTAGCAGTCGCCATGAGCGGGGGAGTAGATTCGGCCGTGG
>DOSP01000017.1:16921-26586 GCA_003512175.1 Candidatus Kerfeldbacteria bacterium | reverse complement strand
GCTTTTTATATGAAGAATTGGTCAGATGAGGCTGATGCCCTGTATCGTGGGCAGCATCAGCGTTGTCCGTGGGAAGATGATGTGGCTGACGTAACGGCCATTTGTGAAACGTTGGGGATTCCATTTCAAAGTATCAATTTTGAAAAAGACTATCGTGAAAAGGTATTCAAATATTTCTTAGAAGAAACCAGAGCTGGTCGTACACCGAACCCGGATGTGTTATGCAATACCCAAATTAAGTTTTTATCTTTCCTGGATAAAATGCTTGAGCTTGGTTTTGACAAGATTGCGACTGGCCATTATTCTCGTACCGATGGGAAAAAATTATTGAAGGGAATTGATCCCAATAAAGATCAATCGTATTTCATTTACCATTTGAATCAAGAACAATTATCACATATATTATTTCCGATCGGCGGAATGTTGAAATCTGAAGTTCGAAAACTGGCGGAACAATTTAAACTACTTGTGGCCAAAAAACCAGACAGCCAGGGGTTGTGTTTTATCGGCGACATTGATTTTCAAACCTTTCTGAAACAATATGTCAAAGCCGAACCGGGTCCGATGGTGTTAGTAGATGGTAAGGTAATGGGTCAACACAAAGGGTTACCCTATTACACCATTGGCCAGCGCCAGGGGATTGAGATTGGCGGCACCGGACCATATTATGTTGTCGATAAGCGGATGTCAGATAATACCCTAATTATTTGTCAGGCGGCCGATCAATCGAGTTTATTATCCAACTGGTGCACCTTCAGTGATGAGCATTGGGTAAGCGGTCAGCGTCCGGCGGAAACATTTCAGTGTTCAGTAAAAGTGCGTTATCGCACGCCGGATATCCACTGTACTGTCACCGGTAATCGTGTAGAATTTTCCGAACCCGCCCGGGCGGTTACTCCCGGCCAGTTTGTGGTGTTTTATGATGGTGATGTTGTGCTCGGTGGCGGAGTGATTCAAGAACGTGACAAAAGCCGAATAATTCATTAAACTACCGCCATGATTTCTTCCTCTGAAATACGTAAAAAATACCTAGATTTCTTTGCCAGCAAGGAACATTCCATTATTAGTTCCGCTTCGCTGATTCCAGATAACGACCCAACGGTGTTGTTTACCACTGCTGGCATGCACCCATTGGTGCCCTATTTAATGGGCGAACCACATCCAGCCGGTGTGCGGCTGACCAATTTTCAAAAGTGTGTCCGGACCGGCGATATTGATGAAGTGGGGGACCGCTGGCACTTAACCTTTTTTGAAATGTTAGGCAATTGGTCGCTGGGCGATTATTTCAAAAAAGAAGCTATTGCTTGGAGCTTTGAATTTTTAACGAGTAAACAATGGCTGGGAATTCCGGTTGATCGCTTATCCGTCAGCGTGTTTGCGGGCGATGACGATGCGCCGCGGGATGAAGAATCAGCCAACCTGTGGCGCGATTTAGGCATTCATGCCGAACATATTTACTATTATCCGAAATCGGAAAACTGGTGGGGCCCAGCTGGTGCCACCGGCCCGTGCGGACCAGACACCGAAATGTTTTACGATGTCGGCATCGAAAAATGCAGTCCAGAATGCCAACCCAGTTGCTCCTGCGGCAAGTATGTGGAAATTTGGAATGATGTGTTCATGCAATACAACAAAACGGTTGATGGCAAATACGAACCGTTACAACAAAAAAACGTCGATACCGGCATGGGGCTGGAACGTATCACCGCCGTACTGAATGGTTTGGATGAAGTCTACAAAACCGATTTATTCGTTCCGCTGATGGAAAAAATCGCCAATCTCGCTACCCAACCCGGAGATACCTCTAAAGAAATTATTGCCGACCATATCCGCGCCGCAACATTTATGATGTGTGACGGTGTGTCGCCATCGAATTTGGATCAAGGCTATGTCTTACGGCGCTTGATTCGTCGCGCCATTCGTCATGGACGTAAATTAGGTATTGAAGGATATTTCTTGCAAGATCTAGCGGATATCGTTATTCAACAGTTCACTCAGTATTATCCTAAGTTTGCCGATGCGCGATCCGAAATTAAACTAGAATTGGTGAATGAAGAAGAGAAGTTTTCCAAAGCGTTAGAGAAGGGTGAAAAGCAATTCGCAAAAATTACGGCTAATCTGAAGCCGAATGGTGTGATGCCAGGTGAGTTAGCATTTCACTTATTTGATACCTATGGTTTCCCGCTAGAGATTACCAAAGAACTGGCCAAGGAGAAGGGGATCACCATTGATGAAGATGGCTTTAACGAATTTTATAAGCAGCATCAAGATTTATCCCGCGCTGGAGCACAAAAGAAATTCAAAGGTGGGTTAGCCGATGCGTCGTGGGAAACCATTCGTGGCCATACCGCTACACACTTATTGCAATCGGCCTTACGCCAAGTGTTAGGTACCCATGTGTTACAGAAAGGTTCGAACATTACCCCCGAACGGTTACGGTTTGATTTCTCTCATCCGGAAAAAATGGTACCGGAACAAATTAAGCAAGTTGAGGATTTAGTGAACGAGAAAATCAAAGAAGCCATTCCGGTGCATTATGAAATTATGTCGGTCGAACAAGCGCACAAGATCGGAGCTATCGGTCTGTTTGATGATAAGTATGCCGAGAAGGTGAAGGTCTACATTATGGGTGACTTCTCCAAAGAGTTTTGCGGTGGCCCACATGTGAACAACACGCAGGAAGTTGGTCATTTCAAGATCGTCAAAGAAGAAGCTTGTTCGGCTGGTGTCCGGAGAATTAAGGCTGTGGTGGAGAATGTGTAAATCGGCTTCCAAATAACCCCGTACTTCACGTGTGTGGGTTATTCACCAATATAAATACTTCCAATTTTGGATTAATAAATGTATACTACCGCCATGGGTTACCAAGGTCCGTACATCTGCCAAGCCTGTGGCAACACGTTCCAATCCCGTGCCGGCGGCGGGTTTCTGTTTATTGAATACCGCTGTGTGAATTGTGACGCTATTAAGACCGTAAAAAGCAATCGTCGTGTTCCATCGAGTGAGTATACGCCACCAACCGCAGCAGAGGTTGGCGTCTGTGAGCAGTGTGGTGGAGAATTAAAATCCGACCTTCAACCGATGTGTCCAGCGTGTAAATCTCGTGATGTAAAAGAAAGCGGTGGGCGGGCCGTCCGTTACGATTAATGTAGCGCGTTATTATGAAATCAGCCGCTTCGCCGGCCAATGAGCCAGAACGCCTTGAGCATGTCCGAGCCCTTGGTCTGTTCGATACTGCCCCTGAAGAACGCTTCGATGTGATCACTCGCGAAGCCGTCCAGGCCTTTCATGTTCCCATCGCCACCATCACATTGTTGGATGAGAAACGTGAATGGTATAAATCGTGTCAGGGGCTGAACGCCAAAGAAGCACCGCGGGAGATTTCGTTTTGTGCGCACGCGATGTTATCCGATCACGTCTTCATTGTGGAAGATACCTTAAAAGATCCACGCTTTGCCGATAACCCCATGGTCGTAGGAGAACCACATATCCGGTTTTATGCTGGCGTATCGTTGTACGATTCATCCGGTACTGGCATAGGAGTATTTTGTATTAAAGACACCAAACCGCGCAGCTTATCTCCGCACGAAGTGACTTTGCTCTTAGTCTTTGCCGCTCGCGCTTCGGAGGAATTAAACAAAGATCAAAAAAAATCCAAATAGGGCCGTACTATGAAATCCAAAAACCTGATTGAAGTCACCGATTTTACCCAGCCAGAGTGGGTACAATTGATTCGTAGCGCCATTGCTTACAAAAAGAATCCGCATCGCACGCCAAATCGTTTAAGTCGCAAACGGGTTGGTTTAGTGTTTGATAGTAATTCATTGCGTACACGCTTGTCCTTCGAAACCGCTACGCATCTGTTGGGTGGTACGACCTATTTTTTGGATGTGGAGGATGTCATTCAAGAAAAAGACGGCACTCGCCGCGAGTCGTTTGAAGATATCATTGAAACGATGGATCGCATGGTGGATGCCTATGTCGTACGAGATTACTCACAACAAATGTTGACCGTATTCAAACGGAAACCATATCCGCCATTTATTAACGGCTTTTGCCAAGTGGGGCACCCATCGCAAGCGTTGGCGGATCTTTCTGTCATTACCTGGAAAAAAGGTGCGTACAAAAAGCTAAATTATGTTGGGGTTTGTCCTGCTGCCGGCAGTGGAGTGATGGAATCGTTTGTCTATGGGGTACTGCTGCTTGGTCAGGTGATTACGTTGATTACGGAAACTGGAAAATTTGCGGGAAAAAATGTAGATTTTCATGCCCAAGTGAAGCGGTTAGTGAAGATGTACGGTGGCACGTTGACAGTGACAAAAAATATTCAGAACACTATTGCTCAAGCGGACGTGTTGTATGTGGATGAATGGTGGGAAAATACCCCGCACTATTTAGATCGCGCTATTGGTGCCTATCAGGTGAATCGACAATTCCTAAAAAATGCCAAAGCACGGCTCGTCATTATGCACGCCATGCCGGCTCATCCTGGACGGGAAATCACATTAGACGTGATGCGGTCCGCTCAATCCATTATCTATGACGAAGCTGAGTTTCGCGTCTACGCCGCCATGGCATTGTTATCATATTTAAAAAAGTAGATTGCGGAATGTGAGAACAGTTATCCACAGCCATTTGGCCAGTAAATTGACATACCACCGCCACTCTCGTATACTAGTCCGGCTTGTCGCAACACTCGAATTAGGGCAAGAAATTGACAAGTTAAGCCTAATTTTTGGGTCTGCCCCACGTTGCCGAATAGTTAAGTAGGCACAAAAAATCGTGAGCAGTACCATTTTTTTAATGCGCAACAAGAAGAGACCATACCAACCTGCATCGCCAACTGCCTCACAACCGTCCAGCAATGGGCCGCGGTCAAGTAAGAAGGGGTTTATTGAGATGCAAGGGGAAGTCACCGAAATGTTGCCGAATGCGATGTTTCGCATCACCCTGGATGGTGGTCATGCCATCCTTGGTATCTTAGCGGGCAAAATGCGCATGCATAAGATCAAGGTGCTACCGGGTGATCGTGTCACCGTTGAAATGACACCCTACGATTTATCAAAAGGCAGAATTATTTATCGCCACTAACCTCAATGAAAGTACGCGCTTCAGTCAAAGCCATGTGCACCGCCTGCAAAGTCGTTCGCCGAAAAAGTCGCGTCTACGTTATTTGTAAAGTGGCTAAACATAAACAACGTCAAGGTTAATCTCTCCTATGGCTCGTATTGCCGGTGTTACTCTTCCAAATGAAAAGCGTATCGAAGTAGCGCTGGCCTATTTATATGGCGTTGGCATTCCTTTATCCAAGAAAGTGCTGAAGCAAGCTAAGGTCAATCCGGATACCCGCGCCAAAGATCTCACCGAAGCGGAAGTGAATACGATCAAGACCACCTTAGACAAAATGGGCATCCCAGTGGAAGGTGATTTACGGCGTGAATTATTTGCCAATATCAAGCGCTTGAAAGAAATTGGGAGTTATCGTGGCACACGCCATATGAAACGGTTGCCTGCGCGTGGGCAAAGCACTAAAACTAATAGCCGAACGGTACGTGGTAATAAGCGTCATACCATGGGTTCCGGCCGCAAACCATCTCAACAAAAGACCTAATCTTACTATCATTGTATGGCTGAAGCCGCTGCAAAAAGCGTCGTAAAAAAGAAACGGAAAAAGAAGCGCACCCTGACCAAAGGGAAGGTGTATGTGTTGTCGACGTATAACAACACAATTATTACTATCACTGATCCAGCGGGCAACACCGTCTGCCAGGGCAGTGCTGGCCAATATGGCTTTAAAGGCCCGAAGAAATCTACGCCCTATGCTGCTGGAGTGGTGCTGAAAGAAACCCTAGAAAAGGTCAAAGAAACTGGTTTGAAAGAAGTGCAGGTCTATGTGAAGGGCATTGGCAGCGGTCGTGATGGCGCCTTGCGGGCCATTACCGGATCCGGCTTGGTGATTACTGAAATTAAAGACCTCACTCCAATGCCACACAACGGCTGCCGTCCTAAAAAAGCTCGACGTGTTTAAACCAAGCTCATACTATGGCTCGAAACCTTAAAGCTAAATGTAAAATCTGTCGTCGCCTGGGTGAAAGTGTTTGTGGTACGGCCAAGTGTGCCTTAACCCGCCGCAATTACACGCCTGGGCAACATGGTTTGAAACGCAAGCCACGCTTAAGTCAGTTTGCTTTGCAATTACGCGAAAAGCAAAAAGCTAAAGCCCTCTATGGCATTTTAGAACGACAGTTTTCAAATTATTATGTCCAGGCCAGTAAAAAAGTTGGTAATACTACTGAACAATTATTGCAATTATTAGAGTGCCGCTTAGACAATGTGGTCTATCGAGCTGGTTTTGCCTCCACGCGTCGGCAAGCCCGTCAACTCGTGACCCATGGTCATGTCACGGTGAATGGCAAAGGCTGCAACATCCCATCCCGCCAGGTGAAAGTGAGTGATGTCGTTGGTATCAAAGGCGCCATGTTGAAGTCCAAATATGTTGAGCAATTAGGCAACACGATCAAAATGTATGAAGCGCCACAGTGGCTACAACTAGACAAGAGCCGCTTCACTGCTCAAGTGTTGTGCTTGCCCACGGCGCGAGATGCCGAAAGCATTTCAGCGAATATGATTGTGGAATTTTATTCTCGTTAATAACCATTTCAAACGCCTTATGGATATACAACTTCCTAGTCAAATCCAAGCGCAAGTGGTTGAACCAAACCATGCTTTATTTACCATTTCACCGTGCTACCCTGGTTATGGCACAACCCTAGGCAATGCGTTGCGTCGCGTATTGTTATCATCCTTGCCGGGCGGCGCTATTACTGCCGTCAAAATTAAAGGTGTGGATCATGAATTTTCCACAGTGGAGCACATTAAAGAAGATGTGGTCGATATTTTGCTGAACTTAAAACAAGTCCGCTTGAAAGTATTTTCGGATGAAGCGGTTCAACTCACGTTATCCATCAGCGGTAAGAAAAAAGTCACCGCCAAAGATTTTGAAAAGAATTCAGATGTAGAAGTGATGACGCCAGAGGTGCATATCGCCACACTTACGGACGCCTCGGCTAAACTGGAAATTACCGTTGTGGCACAAAAAGGTCGTGGCTATGTTCCAGTTGAAGCACGCGAAAACGAGAAGCTGGATGTGGGCTATATGGCATTAGATGCCGTCTACACCCCAGTGCGTAATGTCAATTTCAAAACGGAACATGTTCGGGTTGAACAGATGACAAACTTCGATAAACTGTTAATGGATGTCACTACGGACGGCACGATTAGTCCGGAAATTGCCATGAACCAAGCCTGCCAGATTCTGGTGGATCACTTTGCTCAAATCGGTAACGCCTTTACCAATGCGACATCATAAATCTGTTAAAACGTTAGATCGCAGTCATGCGGGTCGCCAGGCACTTCTGCGCAGCCAAGCCATTAGTTTGATTTTAACTGGACATATTCGCACCACACCTACGAAAGCCCGTGTGACCCGCTCCTTTGTCGAACGGCTAGTGACGCGAGCCAAAGTAAATACTGAGGCCACGCGACGCTATTTAATGACAAAATTGAATCACATTGCGGCTGTGAACGAATTGATGAAAAAAATTGCTCCGGCTATGGAGAAGCGAGCCGGCGGGTATACCCGTATGACCAAACTGGGTTACCGCAAGGGTGATGGTGCTGAGCAAGTCCAACTTGAGTTTGTAAACTAACCCTATGAATCGTACCATTCAAACCGTTGATGCTACACTCGTGCCCCTTGGTCGTTTAGCCGTCAAAGTGGCTGGCTTATTAATGGGCAAGCATAAGCCCGACTACAAACCCTATACCGATTGTGGTGATACGGTGAAGGTCATCAACATTGCAGCCATGAAACTGGACCCAAAAAAATTAGCCAAAACTGAAATTAAGTATCACACCTTACATCCAGGTGGTCTGAAGAGACGTCTGGCCAAAACCTATACCGCGTCGCAGTTACTTCGACACGCGATCAACAATATGTTGCCGAAAAATAAATTACGGGATCGAATGCTTAAGCGTTTAACTATCGAATAGCATGGCTGACAAGAAAACCAAACGAACCTATCTGTATGCCGTCGGTCGTCGAAAAACTGCCGTCGCCCGCGTGCGTTATCACAAAAAAGGCCACGGTGAAATTATCGTGAATGAAAAGCCGTTCACTACCTATTTTTCGGTGGCGCAACAACGGATTGTGGAATCACCTTTGAGCCATGTCAACGGCTTAGCCGATGCTTCACTGACGGCCCAGGTGTCTGGAGGTGGCAAACAGGCTCAGGCCCTCGCCATGCGTTTAGGGATTACTCGGTTGTTATTGCAGGTGGATCCAGAGATACGTAAAAATGTCAAAACGGCTGGCTACTTGACTCGTGATTCTCGTAAAAAAGAACGCAAGAAACCTGGTTTGAAGCGGGCTCGTCGTGCCCCACAGTGGTCCAAACGGTAACCACCCAACGGTAACCATATGACGCTGTCTAGCGTCTTAGCCAAAAATACTACCTATCTCACCATTTCATCCATTGCCCAAAAAGCCCTGGCGTTTTGGTGGTTTACCTATGTGGCTGCGCAGTTAGGGGAGGACACCTTAGGGAAATATACCTTCGCGGTGACGTACACCAGCATCTTTGTCATTCTCATGAATTTTGGCTTGATACCGGTACTGACCCGGGAAGGTGCCAAGGATCCCACCAAACTGCAGGAGTATTTCACCAGCGTGTTATCGATCAAAATTATTTTAACGGTCATCAGTACCGTTGTGTTGTTAGGGGTGTTTCATGGCCTAAACTATTTCAAGCCGATGCCGGACTATACCGTTCTGCTAGTCTATTTGGCGATTGGTATTATTGTGTTCGATACCTTCCGCTCGATTATTTTTGCGGTACTGCGGGCACAGCAGATGATGCAGTATGAAGCCATTGGTCAGTTTTTTTACCAGGTCATTGTGGTTGTCGCTGGATTGATTTTCTTTCGTCTAGGGTTCAAAGCTGGCGGTCTCATCGTGGCAATCAACCTAGCCAGTGTTCTTTATTTAGTGTACAGCCTGGTGATCTTGTTTAAAAAAACGACTATTCGGCTAGCCTGGCAGTGGCGCTGGCCAACGCTGCGCCGCTTATTACTGGTGGCAGCCCCATTTGCCTTGGCCGATATTTTTTTTAAGCTCAACGGCTCCATTGATACCGTCATGTTGGAATATTTGGCTGGTGATCGCTATGTGGCCTGGTATACCATTGCACTGAAACTCACAGTGACGCTCACGGTTATTCCGGGCGCGTTTGCCACGGCATTTTTTCCGGCCATGAGTCAGGCGTTAACGCAATCGCGTGAAGCTTTACGAGATATTTTTGAACAGTCCACCATTCTCTTGATCGTTATCAGTGCACCCATTGCGGTAGGGACAACCATTTTAGCACCCAGCATTATCCATTTAGGGTTTGCCGGGTTTCCTGCGGCTATTCCGGCCTTGCAGTGGTTTATGGCCGGCTTAATTTTCTTATTTGTCAATTACCCGATTGGCAATGTTCTCAATGCCGCCAATCGTCAACTGCTCAATACCGTGAACATGGGCATTGCCTTGGTGGTGAATATTATTTTGAATGTGCTGTTGGTGCCACAATATACCTATTTAGGAGCCACCGCTGCGGCGGTCGGCT
>DOSP01000017.1:15857-16845 GCA_003512175.1 Candidatus Kerfeldbacteria bacterium | reverse complement strand
CCACCGCTGCGGCGGTCGGCAGCACTATTGCTTTGGTGGGGCTAGGGTTACCGCATGTCTATCAAATGACGTCCTTTCGGTTTGGGTTACTCCTCAAAAAATTGTTGCTCGCCATGTGTTCCGCTGGAGTGATGGGCGGTGCCGTTTGGCTCGTGCAATCCTTTTTGACCATGACCGGCTGGTTATTTGTTCTGACTATGCTTGGCGCGATGGTGGTGTACGGTGCTACGCTGATTGTGACCAGAACCATTACTGCTCCTGAAATTCGTCACGTATGGACAGCCATTCGACGCTCTTAATTACATTGGAGTATCCGCCGCAGGTGGGTGGCGTGGCGAATTATTATGCTGCGTTACGCCAGGCTTCCGCACAGCCGTTTGCGGTGGCTGATCAAACGGTATTACCCAAGTCTTGGTTAAAAATGATTCCCTGGCTCTACCGCGAAGTGCGGCAAAGAAAATATAGCCATATCCTGGTTGGTCAAGTATTGCCGTTGGGAACAGTTGCATTAGTTGTGCGCCAGTTAACAGGAGTTCCATATATCATTTTTACCCACGGTATGGATGTCATCGTACCGCAACGGTATCCACGTAAACGGTGGCTCCTGCGCAGAATTTTACGCAGTGCCAAACACATCATCACTGTATCAAACTTTACCAAACAGGCTATTGAAACCTTTGAACCAAGCTTAAAAAATATATCCATCATTCATCCCGCCGCAACGATCACGCCGGATATGATCACCCAACCAGTCACTGGATTGCCAGATCAATTTATAGTATCGGTTGGCAGGTTAGTGGAACGAAAAGGGTTCGACATGGTCATACGATCATTAGCCGATGTCCCGAATATACACTATGTGATTGCGGGTCAGGGACCAGATGTGACACGACTCAAAACACTTTCATCAGATCTTCACGTTGAATCCAGAGTACATTTTTTACATAACTTAACGAATGCCGAAATTGCGCAGCTCTATCAACAGTGT
>DOSP01000017.1:13111-15706 GCA_003512175.1 Candidatus Kerfeldbacteria bacterium | reverse complement strand
GGTATTGTGGTGTTGGAAGCGAATCGATTCGGTAAGACCGCCATTGGTGGCAAAGCGGGCGGCATGGCCGATGCCATTCAGGACAAAGTTACGGGTTTGCTCGTGGATGGCACGAATCAAACCGAATTAACTCAGGCCATTCAATTATTATTAGATCCGAAGTATCGAGCTGCTCTTGCAGAAAAAGCCAAAAAATTTAGTGAAACACAAACTTGGGAATATGCAGCCAAGCAGTTATCCGCTATAGTGAACGGCAATGATTGACGTCTCCATTAGTATTGTGTCATGGAATGTGCGTGATCAATTACGGACCTGTTTGCAATCCATTCAACAATACACTACCGGCCTCACGTATGAAATAATTGTCGTAGACAACGCCTCCGCTGATGGCTCGGCCGATATGGTGGCCAAAGACTTTCCAGACATCCGGCTGATTCGGAATGCCACGAATCGCGGGTTTGGCGTGGCAAATAATCAAGCCGTGGCCATTGCCCAAGGCCAGGACATTCTGTTTCTGAATGACGACTGTCAATTCACAACCAATATCTTGCCGTCGCTTCAAACAATACTACGGAATACTCCAAACGTTGGGATGGTGGGCATCAAGTTGCTGAATACCGATGGATCAACTCAACCGCAAATCCGGGCGTGGCCAAAGGTGTCTGACCAAACCGTGATTCAGTTAAAATTACATCATGTGTTTCCCAAGCTGGTGCAGCGTTATCACCTGACCGATTTTGATTACACGGTGTCAGCTGCCGTACCACAGGTGATGGGCGCGTTTATGTATATGTCGTTAGCCATTGCCAAGCAGTATGGTCCATTTGATGAAGCTTATTTTGCCTGGTTTGAAGAGGTTGATCTGCAAAAGCGGTTGCAAGCTGATGGCCTTACCGTGTGGTATGAGGCCTCAGTGAGTTGTCAACATGCCCGTGGCCAGAGTTTTAAGCAATTGCGTCGGCCAGCCGCGCAGCGCATTTTTAATCGCAGCTTACGCACCTACATGAAAAAACATCATGGTTGGCTGGCGTATCTGTGGTTTTTGGGGCTGCATCCGATTAGTCTGTTGTTAGCCTATGTGGCACAAGTGGTACAGTAGCGCGCTCGTGATCATGGCTGCAGTCATGGGCCTATCGTGGTTAAGTTACGTTTGGCTAGACCTACAGATCTGGATGCTCAGTAGTATTTTACTGATTGTATTGGTAGCGTCGTGTTATCGATTATTATTTGGGGTGGCCGTAGTGTTCGGGGAACTCGTGATTGGATCGCAAGGTCATTTACTGGGGCAGCTCCGGTTGGGTTTATTTTTAGTGGTTTTTTTGGCTGGGATCATTTGGATCATTCGGGAGCGGCGTGTGGCACTCCTCCAGACACGCTATTGGAAATGGTATCTGGCCTTAGGGTGCGTGCTCAGTATCGCTGTCTTGACGGCCTTGTGGCACGGCAATAACCTCACCTATTTGTTTTTAGACCTGAATGGATATTTATTTATAGCAATGATTGTGCCATTTACGCAGGCCTTGCGCACAGAAACGGACCTTAAAAATTTGCTGGCGGTATTTTGGGCTGGTTTGACGATCCTCTTCATTGAAACTATTGTCATTTTATTTGTATTTTCCCATCAAGCTGCTTTTCAGTACTATTTACCAGAGCTGTATCGCTGGTTGCGCGATTTTCGGTTAGCCGAGATTACTACACAAGAAAACAATTTTACCAGGATTTTTTTCCAAAGCCACCTGTACGTCTTATTTGGTTTTATCGCCGCCAGCTTACAATTTATCTCCAAACAATCACATCGACTTACAATCATGGCACTTGGCTCGACGTTGCTTTTATTGTTTATTAGTTACTCCAGAAGTTTTTGGGTGGCCACGCTGGGTATCATCTTGGTCTTAAGTTATTTGGCGTATCGGCAGTCACGCTTGTGGGGATATCTTGGCACAGTCTTGCTCAGTGGTGTGGTGGGGTATGTTATTGTCCTAGCCATTATTAACATACCGTTGTTTGGTACCGGCGCGGCAGTTGATGCCAGTAGTTTACTAACTGATCGCACAGATGTGACTACAGATGTGGGTGGAGGATCTCGTTTAGCGTTATTACAACCACTGACGTTGGCAGCATTGCAACATCCGTTGCTCGGTTCTGGTTTTGGGACAACGGTGAGTTATGCCACGCAAGACCCACGAGCGCTTGAACAGAATTCAGACGGAATGTACACAACCTATGCCTTCGAGTGGGGGTATTTGGATCTTTGGTTGAAACTGGGTTTAGTGGGAACGCTCGTCTACATCAGCATCATTGTGGCTATTCTGCTACGTTTATGGTATCTGCGTGATCACTCCATTGCCTTTGTGGCGGGTATGGGTGTATTGGCGGTTGGGCTGGTGCATCTCTTTACACCGTATCTTAACCATCCCCTCGGGTTAGGCTGGATCGTCCTGGCGACCGCGATTGCTTCTATCTATGACGCCAACAGTTAGCATTGTTATTCTCACGTATAACAGTGCCCGACACCTGCCGGCTTTGTTTGAATCGCTCCATGACCAAACCTACCAGTCACTCGAGATCATTGTGGTGGATAACGCTTCCAGTTCC
>DOSP01000017.1:10036-13043 GCA_003512175.1 Candidatus Kerfeldbacteria bacterium | reverse complement strand
GGTGGATAACGCTTCCAGCGATGGTACAGTTGCCTGGCTCAATACTCAGGAAATTTTACCGATTCAGTTTATCCAAAATTCAGAAAATGTCTGGTTTGCCAAAGGCAATAACCAGGGAATCCAGCAGGCGACCGGTGAGTTCATCTATATCTGTAACGATGATATTGTGCTCGCTCCCACTGCCATTGAGCGGTTAGTGCGACGAATGAATCAGGATTCATCTATCGCTATGGTCGGCGGCAAGATGCTAAAGCTGATTGATGGGCAGCCGAGCCATGTGTTGGATAGTGCGGGGATTGTGTTACATCGCTCTGGCCGAGCGGTGAACCGTGGCGAGCAAGTAGCCGACACTGGTCAGTTTGATCAGGCTGAGCCTATTTTTGGCATTACCGGTGCTGGCATGTTATTGCGCCGGTCAGCCCTTGAACGAGTCAAGCACGGCTCCGCCGAGTACTTTGATAATGATTTTGTCGCGTATAAAGAAGACAGTGATCTTAGTTGGCGGCTGCATCGGGCTGGCTTCAGTGTGTGGTACGAACCAGCGGCGGTGATCTACCATGCCCGGACGATTCAGCAGACATCATTAGCCGGCCGGCAGGATAAATCACAGCAGATTCGAGCCATGTCTTATCGCAATCATTGGTGGATGCTCACAAAAAACTTGACAAGTAGTGAACTAGTCAAACGCTTACCTTGGCTGTTGCCATATGAGTGTGCTAAACTCGCCTATGCTTGTTTCAGCGAATGGTCGACCGTTCGTGTGTTACCTGAAACAATCCACGGTTTGGCGCGCATGCGTCGTAAAGGCTATGGTCAAGATTAAACTTTCCTTCGTCATTCTTAATTACAAAACCAAGCACTTATTGCGCTTAGTGTTACGTAATTTGCAAAATCTTCAATTGTCATTACCACATGAAGTGATTGTGGTTGACAATGCTTCTGGTGATGGCAGTGCCCAAATGGTGCAGCGGCTCTATCCCGATGTTCGTCTCATTGTCAGTCCGGTCAATACCGGCCATGCCAAAGGTAATAATTTAGGCATTACTCAGGCTGTGGGTGAGTATGTGGTGATCATGAACAGTGACATCATTTTTTTTGATCAGCAGGATATTGTCCGGATGGTGGCCTATTTAGATAGTCATCCAGAAGTAGCTTTGCTTGGTCCACAGTTACGCAATGCCGATGATACGATCCAGTATTCTTGTTTTCGACCCTATTCGCTGTTTACGCCAGTGTATCGTCGCACACCACTGGGTAGGCTCAGTTTTGCTCAAAAAGACTTAGCTCAACACTTGATGGTGGACTTTGATCACCAGGAAGTGCGGGAAGTGGATTGGCTACTGGGAGCAGCGTTGATGGCTCGTAAGCAGGTATTAGACACTTTGGGCGCCTTTAACGAACAGTTCTTTTTGTATTTCGCCGATTACGAATTATGTGACCGGATTAGATTTCATGGCTATAAAGTGGTATATTACCCGGACGTGCATATTGTGCATTACCACCGCCGAGAATCGGCCCAAAAATCATTTTGGGGCGGAATCGGCAGCGTCTTCAACTATACTACACGCATTCATATGAAAGACTGGTGGATCTATTTACGAATCAACCAACGCGGTTATGCCTCTCATTCCTGACATTACTCCCAAACCAGCGAAACAACCCAAGCCAACGGCTCGACCAGCTGAACGTCCGGCTAAAACCATTCGTCCAGCCAAATTGAAGGCACGGCACTGGCAGCCCCGGCACTGGAAAATCATTGGTGGTGTCGCTGCTGGCGTAGTGCTGTTAATTACGTATTGCAGTTGGCAAAGTTATCGCTTGTATGCGGCCGGGTTAGCAGCTAAAACCAATTTTGAGGCGGTGCAAGCCGCTGTGGAAGCAAAAGATTTTGCCAAGGCCAAGTCTGAGTTGCAGGCGGGTACTGATCAGATCAGCACGGCTCGTAGTGCGTCACGTGGCTTGTGGCCAATCAAATGGATACCGTGGGTACACACGCAGTTTGTGGTGGTTGATCAGTTGTTATTAGCGGGTGAACATGTTGGAAAGGCAGGACAACCCTTGCTCGATATTGCCCAACAGGTAAATGATGTAGTCGGTGATCAATCGGTGACGGTGAATAAGATTGGTAAAGCGGAACGAGCCGCCTTGCTGCAAACGTTGTATGATTCTCCTGAAACCGTGTTGCAAGCTCAAGCCGATTTACATAACGCCGTTACGGCATTGAAAGCTTTGCCAGATAAACACGTGGTAGCGCCATTACAGGTGGTGGTTGAACTTGTCCAAACTAATTTACCGACCATTGAAGCGGCCGTCGATAAGGGCTTACCATTTCTTACCGTCGCCCCAATCATTGCCGGATATCCGGATGCCAAAACCTACTTGTTCTTATTGCAAAATAATACGGAGCTCCGTCCGACGGGTGGGTTTATTGGTACCTATGGCATTCTAGAATTACATGATGGGAACATTGCTGAATTCAAAACCGACAATATCTATAATATCGATAACAAAGTCAAAGACACCTGGACGGAGAAACCACCCGAAGCCTTGCAACGCTATTTAAGCGCGACGCGCTGGTATCTCCGTGATGTCAACTGGGATCCAGATTTTCCAACCACAGCTGCCCGAGCCGAGGATTTCTACCGTCGTGAATTGCAAACCGATCAAGTAATTGACGGAGTCATCGCCGTGACGCCAGAACTAATTCACGATTTATTAGAAGTGACTGGTCCAATTACGGTGGAAGGGGATGAGTATAATGCGGATAATCTTACCGAGAAATTACAGTATGAGGTAGAGATTGCTTTCTACAATGAGGGAATTAGTGATGCTGCACGGAAAGAAGTGATTGGAAAATTAGCCGGTGAAATATTGGATCGCGTAATGAATCTACCGCAATCATCGTGGGATACCTTAGCCACAGTGTTGATCACCAATCTGGAGGAGAAACACATCCTGGTCTATTCAAATGATGCTACGGTGCAACAACTGATGAGCGACATCGGGG
>DOSP01000017.1:8852-9934 GCA_003512175.1 Candidatus Kerfeldbacteria bacterium | reverse complement strand
TTGCACAGGTGGACAGTGATTTTGTGATGGTGGTAGATGCCAACTTAGCGGCCAAGAAAACCGATCGAGTGATGACGAAAGATTTAACCTATGCCGTGACCAAAGCCGGCAGCGACTACATTGTTGATCTGACGCTGAAGTATCGCAACGATGGAGTATTCGACGACTTCACTACACGGTATCGCAGCTACATGCGCGTGTATGTTCCAACCGGTAGCGAATTATTGGACAGTAGTGGATTTTTGACGAATGATCGTTACCTTGGCGGTGAGCCAACCACCGCTATCACCAGTCAGGCACCCGATGTTAATAAAACCATCTTTGAAGGATTTATCTCGGTTGAGCCGAAGACAGAAGATACCATCACCCTGCGTTATCGTTTACCACGAACCATTGCGGACCAAATTACGGCTGGCCAGTATACACTGTATTGGGAAAAACAAGCCGGCACCGATAACGTCACGAGTACGGTAGAGTTTGATGTCGGTGACAAAGTCAAACAAGCCTCTACCCTTGACGAATCGGCAGAAATTGATAATACTAAAGTGCATTTTACCAGCCAGTTACTGCGCGACCTGCAGTTAACGATAGAGCTTAAATAAAGGAGATTTCAGCATGTTTGTAAAGAAAATTGGGATTGACTTAGGAACGGTCAATACCCTGGTGTACGTGCCAAAGCGCGGCATCGCCATTAACGAACCATCGGTGGTGGCCGTCAGCCAACGAGATGGGAAAGTATTAGCGGTGGGTGGCGAAGCCAGAGAGATGCTCGGGCGTACCCCAGATACCATTATAGCGAAGCGCCCCTTAAAGGAAGGGGTGATTGCGGATTATAAAACTACCGAAAGCATGTTGCGCTATTTTATTAACAAGGCGTTGGGGGGCGTCCGGTTTATTAGTCCCGAAGTAATGATTGCCGTACCAGCCGGTATTACCTCCACTGAACGACGCGCCGTGATTGATGCCACTTTGCAAGCTGGTGCTAAAGCGGCGTTTATTATCAAACAACCTATTGCTTCCGCCATTGGGGCCGGTATTCCCATCGGGTCAGCCTCTGGTCACATGATTATTGAAATTGGTGG
>DOSP01000017.1:8026-8692 GCA_003512175.1 Candidatus Kerfeldbacteria bacterium | reverse complement strand
ACAAAATTTGATTCAGCCATTCAGGAGTATGTCCGTAAGCAATATAATTTGGCGATTGGTGAACGCAGTGCGGAAGAACTCAAAATTAAAATTGGTTCAGCTTTACCACTCACAGAAAAATTATCGATGGATATTCGCGGACGCGATATGATTACCGGTTTACCTCGCACTGCCACCGTGACATCGGACGATATTACTGAAGCTATTCAAGATGAACTGCAAGGCATTGTCCAAGCCGTCAAAGCCGTATTACAAGACACCCCGCCCGAATTATCGGCTGATGTTATTGACAAAGGTATGGTCATTTCCGGTGGATCCGGTTTATTACGCAATCTTGATGAATTATTAGCTCGGGCGATTACCGTACCAGCCTATGTAGCTGATGATCCACTGCAAAATGTCGTGAAAGGTACTGGGGTGGCTCTGGAAAATTTGGAATCCTATAAACGGTCGATCTTGTCGACACGATGATCACCATTGGGATTGATGCTTCACGTGCCAACGTCCGGCAGCGTACGGGCACAGAGTGGTATTGTTATCATCTGCTGCACCAATTTGCCAAGCGGTATGATCCTGCCAAGCACCATGTGGTGCTGTACGTGAAAGAAACCCTCGTTGAAGATTTGCAGGATCTACCTGCTGATTGGGAAATACGTGTGCTCCGTT
>DOSP01000017.1:7296-7919 GCA_003512175.1 Candidatus Kerfeldbacteria bacterium | reverse complement strand
TCAACTACGGTTATCACTAGCACTGCTTTGGCCGTGGCGGCGCCCGGACGTGCTGTTTATTCCGGCGCACACCATTCCACTGGTGCATCCACGACGGACGGTCTATGTGGCCCATGATCTTGGGTTTGAACATGATCCGGCGTTGTATGCCAATACCTACATTGGAGGGAGATTGATGCATTGGTTGGTGAAGCTCTTTACTTTTGGTCAGTACGGTACCACTGAACTGGATTATCATCGTTGGTCAATGCGCTCTGCTGTGCGCCAGGCCAGCCAAATTATTGCGATTTCTCAGTTTACGAAGCAGGAACTGATCAAACGCTATCCGTTAGCGGCTGATCGAATCGTAGTCATTCACAACGGGTTTGACCGAACCGCTTTTGTGCCAAACCAGGTACAGCCAGCACATCCACCGTATTTGTTTTATGTTGGACGCATTGAAAAGAAAAAAAATATTGATCACTTAATTAAGGCTTTTCAGATTTTGAAAGAACAGTATCATCTTCCGCACCAATTATGGTTGGCGGGCAATCGTGGTTTTGGCTTCGAACAGTTTCAACCATCCGCCGATATCAAATTGCTTGGCTATGTGTCGGCCGCCGAACTCCCTACGCTCATGCAAC
>DOSP01000017.1:0-7217 GCA_003512175.1 Candidatus Kerfeldbacteria bacterium | reverse complement strand
GCTCATGCAACAAGCGGCCGCATTTATTTTTCCATCCAATTATGAGGGGTTTGGTATCCCGGTGTTAGAGGCTCTGGCCAGTGGGACCAAGGTAGCGTGCTCAGATATTCCTGCCCTGCGCGAGATTGGTGGTGACGCCTGTTGGTATTTTGATCAAACTGATGCTGCCGTCATGGCAAAAGTCATCGCTGACTGCCTGCAGACTGACCGTCGACCGGTTCAACTTGATCGGTTTTCTTGGGAACGGTGTGGTCAGGAAACTTGGCAAGTGTTACTGCGCCAAGTAGACTAGGACTATGCGCTACACAAAAGCCTTGGTGGGTAACCAAGCGGTCTCGCACTACTTGCAAAAGACAATAAAAAATGGTATAGTCCCACGAGCCCAATTGTGGGTCGGGCCGGAACACATAGGCAAAACCACGTTCCTTATCAACTACTTGTTCCAGGCTTGGTGTGAAAAACAGTCTGCTTGCCAACGGTGTTGGTCATGCACCCATTTGAAGCGTGATAGCCACAGTGGTCTGCGCTGGTTGGATGGTGCCGAGCTGGATATGGCTGCCGTACGGGCAGTCTTGCGCGAAGCAGCCGAAACGAATTTTAGTGTCACGCAACGCGCCATTGTGGTGACAGCTGCGGAACAGCTCAGTGTGCAGGTGTGTAATGCGCTGCTCAAGCTGCTCGAAGAACCACGCGGCCATGTTGTGCTCTACCTGTTGGCGAGTACACTGGAGGGTATCCCAGCCACCGTCATCTCACGCTGCAGTATCATTCGCTTTCATCCTGTGTCCGATGCTGAATTGCTCGCAGCCTGGCCCGAGCAAGCTACATTGATTCCATGGTGTCATGGTTGTCCAGGCAGCGTGCACACACTCCGGCTGAAAGATCTTGAGCGTTGGTCGACTATCTTGCAGCAGACACCGGTTGAACGATTGGCCAGCATCGGTGAGTTGAAACGGCCAGATGCCCTGCACCAGCTCGAGGGCCTAGAGAGTGTCGTGTATCAGCAGCTGGCCATACACCCCTTGGTCAGCGTGCAGGCCTTACGGGCCATTGCACAGGCGCGTGACCGTTTACGCACCACCGCCCAAGTTAAGTTAGTGATGTCCAATTTACTTTTGAATATTTTTCCAACCGTATGAACCATCTGAAATCATGGATCTGGCTGATGTTTCCCCTGGCTCTGCTCGGCGTCAGTTGTAATGAATCAACTGATGGCGGGGTCTTTCGATCATTTGATTCTGGAGAAACCTGGGAACAGATTACCGTAGTCAGCGGCAGTACCGAGGGTATCCAAACGATCAGTCAGGAGAATATCTTGGCAATGACCTTTCATCCTCAAGATCCGAACATCATCTACATCGGCACCCGTGAGAACGGGTTGTATCTGACTCTGACCGGCGGTGAAAATTGGTATCAATCCGATATTACGACTGGCACCATTCGCAGTATTGCCGTGGATCCGGTTGACCCCAGTAATGTCTATATGGCCAAGGATAAAACGGTATTGAAGTCGACCGATGAGGGTTTAACCTGGGAAACGGTCTACACGGATGTGCAGGGTGGAACCATCACTGCGTTAGCCGTTGATTCATTTGAACACAGTCGGGTGTATGCTGGCACATCATCTGGTACCGTGGTAAAAAGCGCCGATTATGGCGTGAGCTGGGATTTGCGCATGCAAATTGGCGATGGGATTGAACAATTGCTGGTGGCGCCGCATGATACGCGGATTGTGTACGTGCTCACCGATGAGCAGACGCTGTATCGATCCGTCACTGGTGGTGAAATTCCAGAAGGCTCGATTGCCGAAGACATTAATCAAGGTTGGACGGAATTGGTCACCAAGGCGGTAAAAGAACAGTTTGACAATGCCCACAAAGTGGTTCAAATCAGTTTAGATGTGAACGATCCTTCAGTGTTGTATACCGTCACACGCCGAGGCTTAATGCGTGGCGCCAATAATGGTGAAGACTGGAGCGATATCATTACCTTAGTTGGAGTTGATGATAAACAAAATGATGACGTGCGCAGTGTATCAACCGTGGTCGGGAAACCGAATGAACTGTATTTTACGCTGGGGCATATTATTCATAAATCGGTCGACGGCGGCGCCACCTGGAAAGTCATCGAGAATTTTCCTTCGAGCCGTAAAATTTACCAATATCTGATTGATCCACAAACACCCAATGTGATGTATGCCGGCATGTATAAGGAAGAAGAGCAGCGTGGTTTGATAAAACGTAACTAACCGGTATGCGTGCAAAATTTGAGCCAATCCTACAACACTTGCAAAAGGAGTACGCCACCATCCAAGTTGGGCGCGTCTCACCGGCCGCGGTGGAAGGTGTGATCGTCGAAGCCTATGGCGCCAAAACGCCTTTAGAACAGCTGGCCAGTGTGAACAGTCAAGGGCCGCAGTTATTGGTCATCCAACCATGGGATCGCAACGTTATTAAAGATGTCGAGCGAGCCTTACGCACCTGTGGGCGTGATTTTAATCCGGCGGTCGATGGGGCGGTGATTCGTCTACCGTTTCCACCATTGACTGAGGAAAAGCGTCACGAACTTGCGAAACTGGTAGCCCAAAAAGCGGAAGATGCCAAAGTGAAAGTGAAATTAGTGCGTGAAGAATTGATGCATGATGTAAAAACTAAGAAGGCCGATAAATCGATTTCGGAAGATCAGGCTTTCGCGGACCAAAAAGAAATTCAAAAACAAGTTGATCATTTTAATCAGGCTCTGACCCAATTAGCTGAAACCAAATCAGCTGATATCATGAAGTTATGATTTGGGCATCGGCGATAAGTTTTATCGTCATTTTGGGAATTTTGGTGTTGGTGCATGAACTTGGTCACTTTCTGTCCGCCCGAGCCTTTCGGGTGGGTGTGGAAGAATTTGGTTTTGGGTTTCCGCCGCGGTTATTTGGCAAAAAATTCGGCAAGACCCTCTATTCACTGAATGCTATTCCGATCGGTGGTTTTGTGAAGATTAAAGGCATTATCGAGCAGGATGGGGCGGCTCCTACCGAGCGCAAGCCGGATGATTTCATGGCGCAATCTTTGCTCAAGCGTTTTGCCATTTTGATTGCCGGAATTGTGATGAATTACCTTCTTACCATTGTGTTATTTGCCATTGGCTATATGATCGGGATGCCATCACAGCTTGGTGATGTCCCAGCTAACGCAGTCGTGTCTAATCAGAGTGTAGTTGTGGCAGATATTACGGCCGATGTTCCGGCAGCCCAAGCCGGGTTGCAGGTTGGGGATACGATTTCAGCGGTGAATCAAACTCCGGTGACCACAGTGGCAAGCATCAAAGAACAGTTAGCGCCCGTCACGAGTGGTGCGGTGATCGCATTATCGGTTCAGCGCGGTGAAACCACTGTAGACATGACCACAGCCACGACTGCCTTGAGTGACGGACAGGCCGGTATCGGAGCCTATTTTGTGGAAACCGGTACGGTCGAATTACCGTTCGGCAGTGCGGTGGTTCAAGCCACCAAACAAACCTGGCGACTCACTCAAACATTAGTTGTAGCCTTTGGCGGATTAATTGGAAGTGCCGTGCAGGGCAAAGATGTATCTGGCGCTGTGGCTGGACCGGTCGGTATCGCCACCTTGACTCACCAAGCCACTCAGCTCGGTTTTGTATACGTCATTCAGTTTGCCGCTTTGCTGTCACTGAATTTGGCTATTTTTAATCTCTTGCCCTTCCCGCCACTGGATGGAGGTAAACTCATTTTTGTCGGGTTGGAAGCCATTGTTCGGCGTCCTATCCCATTACGTTGGCAGGTGATTGTGCACAATGTTGGGTTTATCATCTTTCTTATCTTTATTATGGCCGTTACTATTAAAGATGTGGTCGGCCTGATCTCATAACACCTGATCTCATTACTCTATGCGTCAATCTCAATTATTTACTAAAACCAGCAAACAGTTGAATCAAGAGGAAACCAGTATCAACGCTCAATTGTTGGTGCGCGGTGGTTTTATCAATAAGCTCATGGCCGGTGTGTATACCTTGTTGCCTCTCGGTAAGCGGGTGGTTGATCGTATTGAGCAAGTCATTCGGGAAGAGATGAACGGAGTTGGTGGGCAGGAAGTAGCCATGCCAACCTTAAGCGCTAAAGATCTGTGGGTAACGTCAGGGCGCTGGGAAACGATGCAGGATATTTTTTACATGGTTACGGATGAAGCCGA
The DNA here is from genome assembly GCA_003512175.1 of Candidatus Kerfeldbacteria bacterium. Lineage (GTDB taxonomy): Bacteria > Patescibacteriota > Patescibacteriia > UBA9570 > UBA9570 > UBA9570. Next base: position 3,018 of record DOSP01000017.1, on the reverse strand, counting down.
TCATACCTATGTGTTATGTCCAACGCATGAGGAGGTCGTGGTGCCGCTGGTCAAACACTTTGTGCAATCCTATAAGGATCTGCCGTTAGCAGTCTACCAATTTCAAACAAAGTTTCGCAAAGAATTACGGCCAAAATCTGGTATCCTGCGGGGTCGAGAATTTTTGATGAAGGACATGTATTCATTTCATACCAGCCAGGCCGATTTGGATACCTATTATGACCAAGTGTTACAGGCCTACCGACGGATATTTGACCGGCTAGGAATTGGCGCGCAGACTCATTTAACCGTAGCCTCCGGTGGAGTCTTCTCCAGATATTCTCATGAATTTCAAACCGTCACTCCAGCTGGCGAGGATATTATTTATATTTGTCAGCAGTGTCAGTTAGCCGTCAATCGAGAAATTCGAGCGGACACACCAGTCTGCCCACAGTGTCAGGGAAGTGACGTCCACGAAGCGAAAGCCATTGAAGTTGGCAACATTTTTAAGTTGGGAACGAAGTATACCGACGCATTTGATGTCTCTGTGACCGATGCCACTGGGCAGCGGGTACCGGTGGTGATGGGTTGTTATGGCATTGGGTTAACTCGCTTATTGGGGACGATTGTGGAAATCCATCACGATGAGCGTGGTATGATCTGGCCAGAAGCAGTGGCTCCGTTTGCCATTCACTTGATTAACTTGAATAAAGATAGTGTTCAGTCAGATACGGTGTATGAGGCTTTACAACAGGCCGGCTATTCGGTACTCTATGATGACCGTCAAATCTCAGCCGGGGCAAAATTGGGAGATGCTGATCTTCTGGGATTACCAACCCGCTTGGTGTTGAGTGCAAAAACTGGTCAGCAGCTAGAAGTGAAACGGCGGTTAGAATCAACGACTACCTTGATGACAGTGGATCAATTTATTTCACACCATGCTTAATCGATTTTTTGGCAGTGTCTCAAAAGACATCGGTATTGACCTCGGTACGGCCAATACGTTGGTGTACGTACGTGATCGCGGTATTGTGATTAATGAACCGTCTGTGGTGGCAGTCAACACGTTGACTGACCAAATCTTAGCAGTGGGCCAAGATGCCAAAGCCATGATCGGAAAAACTCCCGCTCATATTGTAGCCAGCCGTCCTTTGGTAAATGGTGTGGTATCTGATTTTGAAGTGACCGAAAAAATGCTCAAACACTTTATTGATAAAGTGCATCGAGAATCTTTTTCCATTTTGCCAAGACCACGCGTAGTGATTGCTATTCCGCTCGGCGTGACCGAAGTTGAACGTAAAGCGGTAGAAGATGCCGCCAAGAATGCCGGTGCCAAAGAAGTGATTCTGATTGAAGAACCGATGGCAGCCGCCATTGGCTCACGCTTACCAGTCCAAGAATCCACTGGAACAATGATTGTTGATATCGGCGGTGGTACCACGGAAATAGCGGTGATTGCATTGGGTGGTGTAGTGAATTCGCGCTCCCTCCGCACAGCCGGTGATGATTTTAACCAAGATATTATTAATTTCTGTCGTGATGAATTTAATTTGCTGATTGGTGAGCGTACGGCAGAATTAGCGAAGATTCAACTAGGATCCGCCTTACCATTAGCCGAGGAACTTGAATTGATGATTCGTGGTCGAGATTTAATTACAGGTTTGCCGCGGGAATTGGCCTTGTCCAGTCGCCACATCCGAGCGGCTTTGGATAAAACCCTGAATTTGTTAATCGAAAATATTTGCAGCACCATTGAAACCACTCCACCCGAGTTAGTGGCAGATATCTATGAACGGGGGATTATGCTGACTGGTGGCGGGGCTTTACTGAAACGGCTCGACGAACGGATTGAGGCAGCCACGAATATCCCAGTGCACGTGGTGGATGATCCGCTTACCGCAGTGGCGCGTGGCACGGGTATTGTGTTAGATAATCTTGATCAACTGAAGAAGTCCATCCTCTTTACCACAAACGCATGAAGTTTTTTCAAGATCAGGCTCGTCAATTGCTGATCCTGCTTGGTGTTATCGTCGTGGCCGTGATTGTGTATTACGCTGGCTGGTTGCGAGCCATTGAGCACTGGGTTGGTACAGCGGTGCAACCGGTGACCGGCTTGGCCTATGCCACCATTGATTCCTTTAGTCCGCTGTATAGTACTACCGACAGTACGTTACTAGCTGAGAACCGGACATTAAAAGATCAGTTGGCCAGTGTCGTGCAACAAAACCATGATCTCCAAGTCAAATTAGCACAGTACGATGATTATGCAACACAGTTAGCCTTTGCCCAGGAACGTGACTATACCATTGAGCCAGCCAAAGTCATGGCGAGATTGGGCACGGCCAGCGTGGGGCAGTGGCTGTATGTGAACCATGGTGAGACCGACGGCGTAGCGATAGGGTATCCTGTCATTTATGGTCCGGGAATGCTGCTTGGAGTAGTCACATCGGTGCATGAATCATACAGTGAAGTGAAATTGACCACAAATGATGACAGTCTCATTCAAGGCCAAACGCAAACACCAACAGCAGCTAGTGGTATTATCGTTGGTCAATTTGGCACTGGCTTAGCAATGAATTATATCTTGAAAGATCAAACGGTTACTGTAGGGGATGTCATTGTGACGAGTGGGCAGGATCGATTCATTCCAGCGGGATTAGTGATTGGGACAGTTGAACAGGTAGTGAATGAACCGAGCGAACTGTTTCAGTCGGCCATTGTCAGTCCGATGGTGCGCTATGGCAACAATGCCATTGTCTCTATCATCGTACCCAATAGTCTATGAAATGGTGGCACATTGTTTTGTATGCACTTGGCTTTGGTGTGACCATCGTGGCCGAAGTAGCCAGTTGGTCGATACCAAGCTTAGCGTTTACCGTGTTACCCAGTGTCGTGTATTGCGGTGTGCTGGCCAACAGTGTGTCTTGGCCAAAATCTGCCGTCTTGGCTGTGCTGCTCGGTGGACTGATTGATGTGTTTGCCCCAGCACCGTTTGGGACATGGATGATCGCGCTGGTTTTACTCGTCATCGTGACTGAA
>DOSP01000010.1 GCA_003512175.1 Candidatus Kerfeldbacteria bacterium | reverse complement strand
GCACTCCGGCCAGTCCAGCCCCTATTACAACCACGTCCGCTGCGGCCGCTTTGTCGAGCTTGGAAAAACGAAGTTTATCTTCAACTGCATCAAACCAATAGGATGAATGAGACATAATTACTGTGGAGTTAAGGTCTTCTCTAAATTAATCCGGACGGTGTCTTTGATTTTTCGTCCGACCGTACTTGGTAAAAAAATCCCCTCGTGTCGTTTAATTGGATCATCACTTGGTTTGTCTGCAATATCATCAAATACGAACCGTTCAGGATGATGTACTACTGCCTCAACCATATCTTCGTATCCAGCTGACGGAACATATCCACGTTTTTTGAACCACTGCAACACACCACGCTGACCGAGTCGTATCAAAATGTGGATTGGTTGCTTCCGACGATCCGCTAAACTCTGTAAGGTATGTTCGGCTTGTTTAAGTAAACGTTCTCCAACACCCTTCTCACGATATTTCTCGACCACATGACGGTGACTAAGAGCATAACGTCCATCCGGTAACAATAAAAACCGCATTTCACCAACCAAGCCGTCATCATTATCATAGCGAAAGGTAACCTTATCAACATCATACTCCCCCTGATTAAAATAGTGTTGAAACTCAATGGCGAAATTGACCTGGCCGATCACTGGTAGGATATCCGTACGTGTGTATAACTGACTGTGATCCACTGCTTCATCTCGATAAATAACTTGTTCGTCTGCTTGAGGTGCATATGTATCTAAAGACTGAATGATACTATCCGGTACTTCCAGCAATGGCCTGTGGGGCTCGTGTATGGGTTCAGGCATAACGCTAGGTAGCTAATTCTCGAATAGCCCGCAGCAACAATGTTTGTTCGGCAGCTTGAACACGCACACGTAACGTATCAGGTGTATCGTTTGGCAGTACCGAAACTTCTTCTTGCCCATAGATGGGCCCGCCATCGACTTGATCGGTCACATAGTGTAGGGTGCAGCCGGTGACGGTTTCCTTATTTTTTAAGACCGCGGCATGGACATTAGTATTCATGCCACCGGCATATTTGGGGAGCAATGACGGATGAATATTAAGAATTTTATGATCATACTGTTTCACAAATTCGTCCGACAAAATACGCATGAAGCCAATCAATAAAATCAGATCAATTTTACGACGTTGCAGCATGGCTAACAACTGATGTTCAAAATCTTCACGACTCGTGGCTTCCAGATAGACTGCTTCAACTCCTGCCACTCTGGCTTTATCTAAAATACCAGCTTCAGCTTTATTGGAGACAACTAACACAATTTCGGCGCTGCCTAACTGCTGAGCGGCTTGGGCATCGAGCAATGCTTGCAGATCTGTCCCACGCGTTGAACCCAAGACAGCAATTCTAGTCATGACGTAATTGATGCAACATATCTATGCGGCTTTGAATTAAAGCCGTCGTCCCAATGTCTGCCCGATGAAACACCGGGCCGGTAATTTTCACAATTTCCTGTTCAACCGCCTGTTCAGCTGCCGCAATAGTTGCGCCAACAGCTGTTACACCAACTGCTCGCGAACCAGCTAATACGAACCCACGGTCGGTTTTATCGACGGAGCCATAAAACAGCTGGACATGACTCGTATCAACCTGTGATACATCAATCGGCTGTCCCTTGGTGGGTGTATCCGGATACCCTTCTGGGACAACATACTTACAGACGGAAGCTTGTGGTGTAAACTGCACATTCAATTTATCCAAGGTACGATTCACGATGGCCTGGGTCACATCCACCAAATTGGTGTTGAGCAGACTTAATAAATTCATCACCTCTGGATCACCAAACCGAGCATTATATTCAATTAAACGCACCCCACTGCGTACCGCCATAAAGCCACCATAAATCACTCCTTTATATTCTTCACCGCACTCTTCTTGAATAGCCTGCATCGTGCGCTCATTAATCTCTCGCGCAAAAGCAATATCATGATCGTTCAAAAATGGCAGACTGTGATTGATATCCGTATAGGAGCCCATGCCGCCCGTATTTGGACCAGCATCACCCTCAAAGGCACGCTTATGATCTTGCACGGCTGGCATGTGTACTAAATGGCGACCATCGGAGAAGCTCATTAAGGAAAATTCTTGACCGACTAATTTTTCTTCAATGACAATGCGCTTGGCACCATCCGCAAATAATTCCTCACAATACTGTTTGGCATCGTCACGTGTTTTTAATTGTGCGCCCATCACCCGCACACCTTTACCGCCCGTTAACCCGTCTGGTTTGATGACCACATCATCACGTAGCGACCACATATAATCATCAATCCCATCCATGCTCGTAAACACGCGAAAGTTTGGTGATGCTTGAATATCGTATTTTTCCAATAACTCACGGGTAAACGATTTAGATGATTCCAACCGAGCCATTTGTTGAGTGGGGCCAATACAGGCAATGCCAAATGCCTCGAGCGCATTGACTAAGCCAGCCGCCAGCGGCGCTTCCGGACCGATCCAGACCACATCAATCTGACGTTGCTTGCACCAATCCAGCACTGTCGTGACATCAGTGACGTCACCAATGCCAATGTCTGCACAGATATCAAGCATGCCTGGATTGCGGGTTGGACCATAGTTGTACAATGTGGCTGATCCACTTTGCGCCAATTTCCACGTTAAGGCATGCTCTCGTGCTCCAGTGCCGATCACTGCAATATTCATAGTTAACAGTGTGGGGCGTCTTTATTAGTTAAACGTTCATGTTCAATTTTGCGTAACAACGCCTTGGTCACCTCTTTGGTTGGATACTTTTTGGTCCAGCAGGCCGTGCAAAAATCTTGAGCCGGACCTTTTTTAATTCGAACCGCCTCAATCAGATCCTCAATAGTTTGATAGAGCAAGAAATCTGCACCGATGTATTTTCGAATCGCCTCTGTCGTACCACCGACCTGGTTCGCAATGAATTCTTGGCGAGTGGGCATATCGACCCCATAGACACATGGAGAAATGACCGGCGGTGCGGCCGCGACCATGTATACCTTCTTGGCCCCAGCATCCCGCAGCATCTGAATGATTTCGCGAGAGGTATTACCACGCACAATGCTGTCATCCACTAATAGGACATTGCGGCGGCGCACCTCTAAGATTTGGGGGTTGAGTTTGCGCCGAACTGATTTGCGTCGTTCTCCGGACATAATAAAGGTACGACCAATAAACTGATTTTTATACAACCCTTCACGATAAGTCAACCCTAATTTCTGAGCCAGAGCTAACGCAGCGGTGTTCGAGGTGGATGGAGCCGGTACCACCACATCAATCTTGAGCCGCTTCAGATGTGGTTTCAAACGCTCCGCTAATTTCTCTCCCATGCGTAAGCGCGCCTTATACACACCAATATTATTTTGAATCGAATCCGGCCGGGCAAAATAGACATACTCAAACAGACAGGGCTTCCACCGACCTGGCGTAATGACTTTGCGATGGAGGGTATTATGCTCATCAATAAATATCGCTTCGCCTGGTTTGACATCGTCCACATATTTAAAATCGAGCATCGTAAACATGACAGATTCCGACGCCACGATATATTCCGCATTTTTTCCGTTTCCCCGCTTACCGATCATCAATGGACGAATACCCAGTGGATCACGAAAGGCGATCATCCCTTTACCGGCAATGCAGGCAATGGTCGAATAGGCGCCTTTACACCGGTTGTGCACGGCTTTGACCGTATCATAGACGTTCGTTAAGAATGATCCGGTAGTGCGATGACTGAGTTCTTGGGCAAACACATGCAACATCGCTTCGATGTCACTATGCGCATTGAGTTTCACTAAATCCTTGGTATGTAATTCTTCACGCAAATGGGCAAAATTGGTCAGGTTGCCATTGAAGACCATAGCAATGCCATAGGGGGCATTCACCACGAACGGTGCAGAGTCATCGGTCGACATGCCGCCAGCTGTAGCATAGCGAATGAAACCCAAACCCATGTGACCTTGTAACCGTTGAATGGTAGAAAAATGAAAGGCTTCGCGCACTAACCCTAAAGCTTTCTTCACCCGAAACTGACCATCATACGTCACCATGCCGCAGGCATCATGACCACGATGTTGCAGTGCAATCATGCCATCATATAAATCGAGAGTGATGTTGCTGTTGGCTTTACCGTGAATCCCAATCACTCCACACATAGCTATAGCTCGGCTACTTGTTTAGATAAACCAATGTACGTGGCCGGAGTGAGTCGTTTCAGTTTTTGTTTTTCAACATCCGGTAGATCAAGTGTATCGATAAAAATATGTAAGGCAGTCTTATCTAATTGCTGACCTCGCGTTAGCCGTTTTAACTGCTCATACGGAGTAGGTTTACCAAGTTTGCGCATAATCGTTTGAATGGCCTCAGCTAATACCTCCCAATGACCATCCAGTTCTGCGGCAATCATTTCACGATTTGGTTCTACTCGATTGAGCGCCTTGATAGTATTGTGTAATGATAACACACTGTGAGCCAGTGCCACCCCTTGATTACGGAGTACGGTGCTATCGGTTAAATCACGTTGTAAACGCGATACCGGTAATTTTTCAGAAAGATGATTAAGTAATGCATTAGCCACGCCACTATTACCTTCACTATTTTCAAAAAAAATCGGATTAATCTTATGTGGCATTACGGAAGACCCCACTTCACCGGCAATATTTCTTTGAATGAATAAGCCACGGGAAATATATAACCACATATCCTGGTCAAAATCCTGGATAATGCTGTTAATGCTACTGATAGTTTGAAATAATTCTACTAAGCGATCGTGCGACTCGATTTGGGTAGTGGCAGGATTAAATTCTAAGCCCAGTTGTTCGACAAATCGCTGACTAAACCGTAGCCAGTTCACCGTTGGGTAAGCCAACTGTACTGCCGCCCAATTGCCAGTCGCCCCACTAAATTTACCCAGCAACCGAATGGATTTGAGGCGATGATATTGACGTTGCAAGCGCATGACGAACACCTTGTACTCTTTGCCCAGAGTAGTTGGTGTAGCGGATTGACCATGCGTTAAGCTTAATAGGGCTAAACCATGATATTGCCGAGCTCGTTTTTTTAATTGATCGATCAGTTCCTTGACCAAAGGGAGATAACATTGTTGCACTGCATCACGTAACATCAAACTATACGCCAAATTATTGACATCTTCGCTGGTCAACCCAAAATGAATAAACTCCGTCACTTTACGAAGTGAAGTGCGTTCTAATTTATGTTTAATGTAATACTCGACCGCTTTGACATCGTGTTTGGTTTTGTGTTCGATGTCTTTGACTTTCTCCGCTTCCCGCTCATCAAAATCACTTACCAACTGATCAAGCAGTTTTACTTCAGTGCGAGATAAATTACGTACTTCTTTAATTTTTGGTTCACGGGCCAGAGCTTGCAGATAGAGTAGCTCGATGCGAATGCGGTATTTAATCAAAGCCGCTTCAGATAAAAACGGGGCCAAGCCTTCAACTTCGTCCCGGTACCGCCCATCGATTGGAGAAATAGCTGATAGGGTGGTCAATGTCATGTATCCAGATTATAACAGATTACCAATACTTTTTCAAACGGCTGAGTTCGTTTTCCAGCTGTCGCTTCCGGGCTTCCAGCCGCTGCTGGTCAGCCTGCGCCTCGCGGGCTTCGACTATCAGGTTTTGGCTAGAGAATTTTTCTACCTCACGTTGTGCCGCCGCAATTTCACCTCTCACTGCATCCAGCCGCCCCATCAACTCTTCCACCCTTTGCTTGGCCTCATTTGGCTGCATTAGCTTGCGGACTAGCTTCTAAACGGGCCCTAAGTTCCCGATAATGTTCTCGTTGTCGTTTGCCTAAATTATTCCATCCCTTGGCACGATACGAGGAAAAAATTTCTTGATCAGATGCAGGTAACCGATTCATGTGTGGCCGATCATATGGTACTGCTGAACCAGCCGGAAATTCCTCAATGGTTGTTTCAGTCTTTCGAATAGCCTCAATAATTTTACCATATCGCTCTTGCAGCATTTGGTATTCAGCCTGTAAGGCGGCCGGCATATCTGCCGGATTGTCAGCATACAGCGCTTGATTACGTTCCATTTTATTCCACAATGCCACAACTGCGGTGCGTAACTCGTCGGGCGCATCCGCCAAATCGAGGCGATAATGTGCATCTCCAAAATCGAAGCCAACCTGACCGGCAATACGCACCGACGGCTGTTCTGGAAATAATCGCCCAGTCTGTGCTCGATCAAGTTGAGACTGAGCCTTGTGCCCCTGACCAATGATATTCCGTCTTGTTTCAAGTTCACCAACTACTGGAACGGCGGTCATCTCTTCTGGCAATGCCGTGACTCGTCGCGGCTGCTCACCAATAGTCATATCAAACTGCACTGCACCTTGCTGCAACAGGGATTGTTCTAGCTCACGTCGAGCCTGTTCTGGTGTGCGTTTTTCGGTACGTAGTGGAATACCTCTTGGTTCACCCATATGAATAGGTAAATTTAATAATTACCTACGAGTCTAGCAAAAAAAGTAGCAAAAGTCAAGCTAAATTTTGTTTGATTCTATCCAAAATGTTGCTCGAATCTGGGTAGACAAATTCCTGACCAGTGATCATTTCGTAGAGTTGAATGTAGCGCGCGGACAGTTCAACCACCAAATCATCGGGTGCTGGTGGCAATTCCTTATCCTTATATGGATCACAGTGCTCCATAAACCAGAGACGAAGAAATTCTTTGTCGATATTATCTGGTTCGGCACCTTTGGTAAACTTTTCTTGATAGGTATTGGCCAGCCAATAGCGAGACGAGTCTGGTGTATGCACTTCATCTATTAAGATAATGGTTCCGTCTGGTAATTTCCCAAATTCATATTTGGTATCCACTAAAATGAGGCCGTGTTGTTGAGCGAGTTGCTGCCCACGTTGAAAGATTGCCAAGCTATAGCGGGCACAGGTATCCCAATCGGCTTGAGACATTAAGTCTCGTTGCACAATTTCAGTGGGAGAAATTTTTTCATCATGCACATCACTTTTAGTCGTAGGAGTAATGATCGGTTGAGCAAAAGCCTGGTTTTTTACCATCCCATCTGGTAAAACATTGCCACAAAAGATCCGCTCTCCTTTACTATAGGCCATCCAGGCCGAGGTACTAGTGACACCGGACAAATAACCACGCACCACAAATTCAACGGGAAATACCTGACTTTTTTTTGCCACCAACACATTTGGATCAGGCACCGTGATAACGTGATTCGGTACAATATCTTTGGTTTGATCAAACCACCAGGCAGACATCTGGTTGAGCACCTGACCCTTAAATGGAATCGCTGCCAAAATTCGATCAAAAGCTGACTGCCGATCAGTGGTAATCAGAATCAAACGATCACCAGCATCATAGGTATCGCGCACTTTCCCGTGGTATTTTTTTCCAAGCTGCGAAAAATCCGTTTCGGTTAAGCAATTTTTTAATTGCTGCTGAATGCGAGCGCGGTCAATCATAAAATGATGTAACATTCTTGAGAGAATGGATTAAATAAAATATGCGTTTGTAAAATCTCCGTGGCAAGGCGCGTACGTTCAGCTGGATCGGTGGTGGTAAACGTCAGTTCCCACACCACACCCTTATGCAAATTGGCGATATCTTTTAAACCTAACCGACTGCGTAGGGTATCGACGACAGCTTTACCTTCGAAGTCATCGGCAAAGCGAACCAGAAACGATACGGTATTGGGATTAGGATTCTTGGTTGACGTAAATCGTTCTTTATTTGTGTTCAATAATTCTCCGCTGTCCACGAGTGTTTTGGTCAGTGCCGTGGTATCAACCTTGCCATCGTACCATACTTCCCAGTGTGTCTTCCGCCCCACAGTAACCTGATAGCCTTTTTGTTGCAGAGCCAGTTCAACAGTTTTGGCGGCGTTATCAGTAATTTTCAAATCCACATACAATTGTAAGCAGTTCCCCTCACAGGTATACGGAGCTACAACCGTTGAAGCTGGTTTCCATTGTAATGTATAGTCTTCCGATTTGGGCGGATGTTCTAACCACGCCCGTAGATTATTGAATAAGGATTCACCATTCCGTTCTAAGCGTTCGGGATGCGGCATGTACGCCACCACATTTCCGGCTTTGTTACAAAATCCGGCGATACCCAAAATGGCTCCATTCGGTGTCGTGGGAAATTCGTTGATGATCTGACCTTGCTCAGTAGAATATTTAAACAAAATTTGATGATGCTTTTCCATTTCGACCAATACGTCATTTGGAAAAATAAAGCGACCCTCACCGTTCGCTACCGTTGCTGGAATCACGGTGCCAGGCGCTAATTCAGTGGTCATGCAACTGCGTCCAGTCGGTGCCACATTCTGAATATACACGGTATCGTGATAAAAACCGGTGCCAATAATTTTTCCGCCTTTCACGCGAGTGTTCATGGCCACTGCTCCGGCCAGGAGATTATTGTCTAACCCAGGAATCAAACCTGTTTCCACCAATACCTGACAACCATTGCAAATGCCGATGACCGGTTTGCCAGACGCCGCTGCCTCTCTGATATAGTCCATCACCGGATCCAGTGCAGCAATAATCCCGGCCCGTCCACGATCTTCATAGGCAAAACCACCCGGCAACACAAAGGCGTCGTAGTTGCCTTCTTGTAGTTTTTTTAGTTCATTCCACCGGACAATATCAGCCGCTAGACCGGCATTGACTAACGAACGATTGGTTTCGTTTTCACAGTTCGTGCCTGGAAAAATGATGACTGCTACACGAAACATACCTTGCGTTGGCCAGCAATGACTTCACCAATAACGTAGGTATTGACATCCGAATGCTTTTTTAAGTCCTGTACAATGGCATCACGTTGCGCGGCCGGTACTACGACCACCATACCAATACCCATGTTCATCGTCACATACATGTCATTCTCTGGTACCTGGCCAAAGTGCTGGATGGCTTCAAAGATCGGCAAAATTTCCCAGCTGCCTTTCTGAATTTGCGCATCACACCCTTCTGGTAAAATGCGCGGAATATTTTTGACTAAACCACCGCCGGTAATGTGGGCTAAACCATGCACGTCATATTGATCTAACACGGGTAACAGATACGGCGTGTAATTCTTATGCGGCTTCATCAGCAAAGCGCCAATCGATTGCGGTAATTCCGCCACCACATCACGCACCGTATATTTTTTGACGTCAAAAAACACTTTACGTGCCAGTGAGTATCCGTTGGTATGCAGCCCATCTGAACTCAACCCAATTAATGCATCGCCAACTTGGATTTTTGAGCCATCGAGAATTTTTGATTTCTCCACTACTCCCAAAACAGCGCCGGCTAAATCCCATTCACCGGGTGTATAGGTACCGGGCATCTCGGCAGTTTCACCACCCACCACTGACATCCCGTATTTAGAGCATTCTTCCGTCATACCACGCACCAGATCTTCTAAAATCGCTGGATCTAACTTGGCGGTGGCCACATAATCTAAAAACGTCAGAGGTTTTGCTCCCTGACACAAGACATCATTACAACTATGTGCCACCATATCACGGCCAGCTTGGGCATACATATTCATCATGCCGGCAATAGCCATTTTTGTACCAACTCCATCAATACTTTGCACGAGCACGGGTTCTTTGTACTGTTTCACGATATCGGTAATTTCGTAGAGTGACCCAAATAACCCTAAGCCGGTGAGCACCCGCTGGTTGAAACTTTGTTTGACAATGGGAATGATTCGACGGATGGCTTCGTCGCCAACTTCCACATCCACTCCTGATTCTTTATAGGTGACGGCCATAATGGTATAACTGACGTTTAGAAAATTTTGGATTAACGGTTTTGGCTACAGCAGTGGAGACAACGGCCAATAGGCGCGGATCAAACGGTTTTGGCACGATATAGTCATAACCGAACTGTACCTTCTTCAATCGATAGGCTCGTTTCACACTGGCCGGTACCGGACGATGCGCGAGCTCTGCTAAGGCGTACGTCGCTGCCAATTTCATCTCCTCGGTAATACGAGTGGCGCTAACATCGAGAGCCCCCCGGAAGACAAAAGGGAAGCCGAGCACATTATTAATCTGGTTCGGATAATCACTCCGTCCAGACGCCAGTAGTATATCATGTCGCGCCCGTTTGGCGAGAGGATACGCAATTTCCGGATCAGGGTTAGCCATGGCAAAGACGATGGGATCTTTGGCCATGGATTGAATCATCGCTGGGGTCACGATATTTGGTGCGGAAACACCTACAAACACATCAGCATTCACCAGGGCATCGGCCAACGTACCTGACGTGTTAACAGCAAATTGTTTTTTGAATGCATCAAGATCACGTCGTTGTATGGAGACAATACCATGTGAATCGCACAGGGTGATATTTTTTTTCTGCGCACCCAACCGGACATAGTGCTCAGCGCACCGTATCCCAGCCGCTCCAGCCCCGGAGATGACGATATGGACTTGGCCGATTTTTTTATGGACTAGCTCTAAGGCATTTAATAAAGCCGCCCCTGAAATAATCGCTGTGCCGTGTTGATCATCGTGGAAGACAGGAATATTGATACGTTTTTGTAATTCGGTCTCGATATAAAAACAGGCCGGCGCTGCAATGTCCTCAAGATTAATTCCACCAAACGTGGGAACTAATTTGGCCACAATATCGATGAATTTATCTGGATCGGTTTCGGCAATTTCTAAATCAAAGGCATCTATCCCCGCAAACCGTTTGAATAATGCCGCTTTGCCTTCCATTACCGGCTTGGCAGCCAACGGGCCGATATTGCCTAAACCCAATACAGCGGTACCATTACTGATCACCGCTACGAGATTACGTTTATTTGTCAGGGAATACGCCAGACGGGGTTGTCTGGCAATTTTTTTAGCGGGCTCACCTACACCGGGAGTATACAACAACGATAAATCGCGTTGCGTGCGGAGTGGTGTAGGCAAATGAGTTTCGATGCGTTTTGTAATCATACGATTTTTTTGCGATTACGCCGAGACTGCCGTTCCACTTGAGAAAATAAACTTTTACCTTTGCTGTCCATCATACAAATAACCGGAAAGTCTTTTACTTCTAGTTCCCAAATGGCATCGGTCATGCCAAATTCGGTGTGATACACATTGATCACTTTGGTGACACAGTGGGCATAATAGACCGCCGCTCCACCGATGGCAGCACAATAGATGCCAACCCCTTTCAGGGCCTGCCGCACGCCGGCATCCATACCACCTTTTCCGATAATGGCACGAATGTCGTATTTCTTGATCAACTCAGGAGTGTAGTGATTAAACCGAGCGCTGGTGGTTGGCCCAGCGGCTAACACCTCGTAGGTACCATCAGCATTTTTCCGATACATTGGACCACAGTGATACAGCACTGCCCCGTGCAACGGTTTAAAATCATGTTTCATTAACCAGCGATGCGCTCGATCACGAGCAGTGAAAATGCGCCCAGAAAAATTGACCTCATCACCAGCCCGCACCCGGAGTATTTCCTTCACGGTAAGCATAATGTAGTACGTCGCATACTCCAACACCCAACTGATACGCCTACGAACCATGAAGCGGGATGCACATAGCGCGCGGTAAACTTTACGCCTAAGGCAGTGGTTTTACCACCAACGCCCATCGGGCCAATATCTAAGGCATTTATTTTTTTCAGAAGACGTTTCTCGAACGCGGCTAGTTTTGGTACAGCATTGTGCTGCGTGAGCGCAAGTAAATGCCGATTCTTTGCCCGATAACTAGCTTCTTCCATATTGCCGCATACCGCCGCACCAATAATATAGGGCGGACAGCCCCGGCCTTGGGCTTTAATCACGGCATCTAGAATGCATTTCTCGATTCCGTCAAAATCTCGTTCGGCGTGAATTGACCGATCTGGCAGTTGGTAGACCCGAGAGACATTTTCTGACCCGCCGCCTTTGAGCAACAGCTGAATTTGTGATTGGTCTTCCGTTTCTTTAAAATAAATTACTGGATAGTTACCAATTACTTTGCCTTGCACAATATCGTAGGCATTGGCGCGCATGGGCACTTGTTTGGTCGCCAGAGTAGTGGCTTCCTTAATAATTTTTTTCAACTCTAGTTGTTTATACTTGTTGCTTTGGTATTTGACGTACACGAGAGGAATCCCGGTATCTTGGCAAAGTGGCCGAGTTTCGCAATCGGCCATATCGATATTTTTCAACATGGTCTTTAAGACGTGTTTAGCTCTTGGATTGGTTTCGGTCTTCAGCCCTTTTCGCAATGCTGTCACCACATCTTGTGGCATGTGTGTGACCGCTACCCGATACATTTCGACAATGGCGGAAATCAGGTCAGCTCGCTTCGCCGAACCAGTGAGCGTTAAGATATTACCGTCGGTTTTGAGCATAGAGTAAACAGTCTTATAATTTGCTTCGTAAGCCGTTTAACCAAGCCTCGGCTAAGGCACCAACCGTTAAGGTGATATAATCAGTTTTGCCCTGCTTCACCACAAACTGTTCATCATCGCGTACTGTCCCAATGACACTGACCGTGACACCACGAGTAGCGGCATGGCGCTGCACAGCCTGCAGTAATTGTGGATCCAGCTCGAACACAAATCCACCGGTTTCCGTAAAAAGCTTTTGTGTGGCCGTCAAACCTTTGCCCGGAACAACATCTATATCGATCTCGATGCCGGTTCTTAGTTCGCCGCGTCCCCCAAAGCTTATCTCGGCAAGGGTGACCAGCATACCACCGTCGCTGATATCGTGGCAAGTTTGCACTAACCCTTGCTCAATCACATCCGTCATGAACCAAATCTCACGATCGACTTGGGCAAAATCTGGTTGTGGCACATTAGCGCCGTAGGTATTATCAAACAATTCATATACTACTGAGCCGCCTAATTCATTTTTTCGTTCACCTACTAAACAAAGCAGATTACCAGGTTGAATGAGATCTGGCGTAATGGCCGTGGTGACGTCCGCTAAGCGCCCAACGCAGCCAACAATGGCCGAGGGATGAATGGCTTGATCTTGAGCCTGGTTGTAGAGCGACACGTTGCCCGACACAATCGGAATGGGGGCGTTGTCGTAGCCTTTCACATGCAGCGCTTTACTGGCTTCTGCTACGCCGCGAACGCCTTCGGCAAACTCCCACATTTGTTCCGGCTTTTCTGGATTACCATAGTTCAAACAGTCGGTGAGACACCATGGTGTTGCCCCAACGGCAGCCACATTCCGCATGCTTTCCACCACCGCATTGGCACCCTGCCAATATGGAGATATCTTGCCATAGCGCGGATTACCATCCACACTCAATGCGACTCCCACTTTTGAATTGACCTCAATCAAGGGTGCAATCACGCCGGCATCGGCCATACCGGCTTCAATTTCCACCAAGCCTTGGACATTTTTATCATAATGTTCGTACACCGGTTTTTTACAGGCAATGGCCGGATGCGCCATTATTTTCAAAACAACGGCTTCAATATCTTTCACTTCTGTCCAATCTGGTTCTTTACCGGCATACGGTTTGGCTTTCACAGCTCGATCATAGCGCAGACCTGCAGTAACAGCGGCTGGTTCAGCATCTAGGATTTTTTCACCGTGATAGAACACTTGATAATTACCCGCCTGTACTGTGCCAATGATGGAAGCTTGAGCACCATACGACACCTTCGGAAAATCCCAGGTCTCGTTGTAGTGTTTCAGAATGACATCACTGGCTTTGGGTGAAGCGACCCACATGAATCGCTCCTGCGTTTCTGCCATTAAAATGACGGCGGGTGATAAATTCGGTAGCCCGACGTGGACTTTATCTAATTCGATCTTGGCGCCAAAGCCGCCGGCTTCGGCTAATTCAACCGAGGCACATAGAATACCGCCGGCCCCTAAATCTTTAAAGCCAACTTCACCTAATAATTGCTGCTCTTTTAAGACGCGGAATAAATCGTAGGTCGCCGTTAAAATATGACGTTCTAAAAAGGCATTCGGTTCTTGCACCGCTCCTTTGTTGGCTTCGGCATCGGCTTCATCTAATTCAATGGACGAAAATGATGCTCCACCAAAACCGCTGCGGTCAGTTGGTTTGCCGATGAGAATAAAATTATATCCTGCGGCATTGGCCGGAGCTTTAGAATGAATGATATCAGACAGTGGCACAGTACCCATGGCCACGACATTCACCAAACAATTGGTATTGTATGATTCGTTAAAAAAGGTATCACCAGCTAAATTCGGAATGCCTAGTGGATTGCCGTATCCGCCCACGCCGGCGATCACACTGTTGGTCAGCCACTTGGTTTTGTTCAAGTTAATATCACCAAACCGTAAGGGGTCAGCCACCGCAATCACCTTTGCGCCCATACACACGACGTCACGCACTAATCCACCAATACCTGTAGCGGCACCTTCATACGGCACCACTTGCGAGGGATGATTGTGCGACTCGTGACCAACTACTAAGCAATAATCTTTGTCGCCCACCCGATCAATCCAAACAATCCCGGCATCTTCCCCTGGACCCACCACCACATGGGGACCAGTAGTATGAAACGTACTCAGATATTTCTTACTGGATCGATACGACGTGTGTTCACTGCCTTCAATACCGAAGGCGATGAGTTCAGTGATGGTTGGTGAGCGTTTAAGAATATCGGTTTGCACACGTTTGGCTTCATCCACGGTTAAACCAATCTGATATTGCTTCAGAATCGCAGCAACTTCCTTATCTGATAATTTGGATAAATCGAACGTGAGTTCGGGCATGGTCTAGGGAACTTGAATAGTAGATTTGCGTTCGGCACCAACCGATACTAACGAAATTGGTGTATGGACTTCATGCGCGATGAATTTTAAGTAGTCTTTCATGCGCGGCGGTAGGGCACGATACCCATGTTTCACGATAGTGGCAAAATCATCATCAGTTAAATTTTTCCAGCCCGGCAACTCACGATAGACTGGCGTACAATGCCGAATCACTTCTAAGTCCGCGGGCAATTCTGCGAGATAAGAAGACTTGTATTTATACTTCACGGCAATGGGAATTTTTTTCAAACCACCCAGTACGTCAATTTTGGTGACGGCCAGACTGGTGAGGCCATTCACCCGGCAAGCATAACGCAACTGGACTAAGTCAATCCAACCACAACGGCGTGGTCGACCAGTGGTGGTGCCATATTCTTGACCACGCTCGCGCAAATAATCTCCCATTTTCCCCTTGGCCTCGGTGGGGACTGGGCCAGAACCAACGCGAGATAAATAAGCTTTAACTACACCGATAATCTCATCAATCTTGGTGGGCCCAATACCGACGCCCGTGCAGACCGCTCCAGCAATGGTGTTGGATGAGGTGGTGTGCGGATAGGCACCGTGATCATTATCTAACAGCGTACCTTGGGCGCCTTCAAATAAGATGTGTTTACCGGATTCTAAGGCTTGATTCACTTCTAATGACACATCACCGACGTAGGGTTTGAGACGCTGGCCATAGCGCAAATAGGTCTTGAAGATGGCTGTTTTATTGAGTGTAATTTTTTGTTTATATAATTTTTGCAACGTATTTTTTTTAAGTTCAAATAGTTGATCGAATTTTTCTTTGAAGATAGCTTTATTTAAGAGGTCAACCACCCGAATACCGGTACGCTCAGATTTATCGGCATAGGCTGGGCCAATGCCGCGGCGGGTTGTGCCAGCACCTAACACCCCTTTATATTCATCAATCATCCCATCC
>DOSP01000105.1 GCA_003512175.1 Candidatus Kerfeldbacteria bacterium | reverse complement strand
GCCATTTGGTCACCATCGAAGTCGGCATTGAACGCCGTACAGACCAACGGATGAATTTGGATAGCTTTACCTTCAATCAGTACTGGTTGGAAGGCTTGAATACCTAATCTATGTAAGGTTGGTGCACGATTCAATAACACATGCGACGTACGGGTAATGTCTTCCAGAATGTCCCACACTTCCGCTCGACCAGATTCAATAAAGCGGTTAGCGCTGCGCACATTGTAGACAAATTCACCTTCAATCAACTTCGAGATGACGAATGGACGGAACAATTCCAAGGCCATGCGTTTGGGCAGACCACATTGATTCAATTTCAAGTGTGGACCAACCACAATCACCGAGCGACCAGAGTAATCGACCCGTTTTCCAAGCAAGTTCTGGCGGAACCGACCTTGCTTGCCTTTTAACATATCCGCCAGAGATTTCAACATCCGTTTTTGGCCAGTGGCGGCGGTGACGGTCTTCCCATGACGCGCTCCGTTATCAATCAAGGCATCAACGGCTTCTTGCAGCATACGTTTTTCGTTGCGTTGAATCACTTCCGGGGCATTCAATTCCTTTAAGCGCTTCAACCGATTGTTGCGGTTAATTACGCGACGATATAAATCGTTCAGATCGGAAGCGGCAAAACGGCCACCATCTAATTGCACCATTGGGCGCAGATCCGGTGGGATCACCGGTACCGTGGTCATAATCATTGAATTTGGCCGGATGTTATTCTTTTTGAGATTCTTCGCAAGCTTCAACCGGCGAATGATGCGTTGTGCCTGGTTTTTGGATACCGTTTGCATTTCCACTTCAATTTCAGTGATCAGTGCATCTAAATTGACCCGGGTGAGTAATTCATGCACGGCTTCGGCCCCGATGCTGGCTTCAAACAGATGACCGTACTTTAGAGAGAGATCTTGGTATTTGGTTTCGGAAATAATCTGCATGGGTTTGAGCTCACGCAATTCTTTCTTGGCCATGTCCACGGCATCATCCAGATCTTTCAATTTTTCATCACGCATGATTGAGGCATTAATCAACTCCGATTCATATTTATCGGTAAGCTTTTGCTTCTTTGACGGCGCAGTTTCTTTGGCCACCGCTTCATCACGCTGTTGTTTGATTTGACCAATCGCACGACTATTCTCAGCCTTGATGGCTTTGCGTTTCTGTTCAGCCTCTACATCAATTTGCTCGATGGTTTGCACTTTCAGCTCTTCATTGACATCGGTAATGATGAAGTTGGCAAAGTAAATAACCTTCTCAAGGGATTGCACAGACAAATCCAGAATCAAACCAATTTTGGATGGCACACCACGCAGGAACCAGATGTGCGATACCGGTGCCGCTAAATCGATATGGCCCATGCGCTCACGGCGCACGATGGAACGAGTGACTTCGACACCGCACTTATCGCAGACGATACCTTTGTAGCGAATTTTTTTATACTTACCACAATAACATTCCCAATCCTTGGACGGACCAAAAATCTTTTCACAGAATAAGCCATCTTTTTCCGGTTTTTGAGTACGGTAATTGATAGTTTCTGGACGAGTGACCTCACCATGCGACCATTCATGAATTTCATCAGGCGAAGCGATGGTGACGCGAATGGCGTCGAAATCGTGGGTACGGGTTACTTGATATTCATTCATACAGGTGATTATTTAGTCTCTTCAGTTGGCTTAGGTTTGACCACTTCGGTATCCACTTCACTGCCGAGCACTTGGCCTTCTTTAGAAAATAGTTCTACCGATAAGCCCAAGCCTTTCAATTCTCGTACTAACACATTGAACGATTCCGGCACGTTGACCTTGTGAATGGGTTCACCTTTAATCACGGCTTCATAGGCTTTGGAGCGACCGGGCACATCATCTGATTTAATCGTCAAAATTTCTTGCAACATATGGGCAGCACCATAGGCTTCGAGGGCCCACACTTCCATTTCACCAAAGCGCTGGCCACCGAATTGCGCTTTACCGCCTAACGGTTGCTGCGTGACTAAGGAATAAGGACCAATGGACCGTTGGTGAATCTTGTCGTCCACCATATGGTTCAGCTTCAACATGTAGGCGATACCACAGGTGACTTTGTGCATAAACCGCTCACCGGTACGACCATCATGGAGCACAATTTTACCGTCTTCTGGGTAGTTGGCTTTTTTCAATTCCGCCTTAATATCCGTTTCCGAGACACCTTGGAATGGCATGGCTGCCACTTTGTAGCCTAATGACCAAGCGGCCAACCCAAGATGGGTTTCGAGCACCTGGCCAAGATTCATACGAGACACAATACCGAGTGGATTCAATAAAATATCCACTGGCCGCCCATCGTCCATGTAAGGCATATCTTCCACTGGAACAATGCGGGAGATGACACCTTTGTTACCATGCCGACCAGCCATTTTATCACCCACTTGAATTTTGCGCAGTTGCGCAACCGATACTTGAATCGTGCGAATGACACCAGAGGGAAGTTTGTCACCATTTTCTTTGGAGAAGATCTTCACGTCGACCACCTTACCGTGTTCGCCATGCTCAAGGTACATCGAGGAATCTTTCACATCTTTCGATTTCTCACCAAAGATGGCGCGCAGTAATTTTTCTTCAGCGGATAATTCCGTTTCACCTTTTGGCGTGATTTTTCCGACCAGAATATCACCAGATTTTACCTGAGCACCAATCCGGACAATTCCATTTTCATCAAGATCTTTCAGTTTTTCTTCAGACACATTGGGAATATCGCGAGTGATGATTTCTGGTCCCAGTTTCGTATCGCGGACATCCATGGTATATTCCTCAATATGAATGGAGGTATATTTATCGTCCTGCACTACTCGTTCTGAGATAAGGATAGCATCTTCATAGTTACCACCTTCCCATGGCATATAGGCGACCAATACATTTTGGCCCAAGGCTAACTCCCCATTTTCGGTGGAGGCGCCGTCAGCAATGACCTCACCAGCTTTCACTTTCATGCCTGGTTCTACAATCGGCTTCTGGTTCATGCAGGTGGAGGCATTCGACCGTAAGAAATTGCCTAAGTCATATGTATCAAACCCCTCTTTGGTTTTGATGGTGATTTTGTGGGCACTGACATGTTCAATTTCACCAGCTGTTTTTGCCACAATGGCCTGACCAGAATCGACGGCGGCGCGGAACTCCATGCCAGTGCCAATAATCGGAGCGTCCGGACGAACCAGCGAAACGGCTTGCCGCTGCATGTTTGTACCCATTAAGGCACGGACAGCGTCGTTATGTTCCACAAATGGAATCATCGAAGTTGCCACAGAAATAATCTGCTTCGGCGAAACATCCACGTAATCAATTTTCCAGACATAATCAATATCAGGTTTACCGTATTTCCGTACCTCACTTTTGTCTTTCACAAAATAACCCTGTTCATCAAATTCAGTGGTGGCCGCAGTGGTCACGGAGCGTTCTTCCTCAAAAGCATCTAAATAGACAATTTCATCAGTGACACGAGCTGTTTTATTCTTGGGATCTTTGTCGACCTTGCGATACGGCGTTTCAATAAAGCCGTAGGCATTCACGCGGGCATAGGAGGCCAAATGGCCAACTAAACCAATGTTCGGACCTTCTGGTGTAGCAATCGGACAGATGCGACCATAGTGTGTACGATGCACGTCACGGACTTCAAACCCAGCCCGTTCGCGGGATAGCCCACCAGGACCCATCGCGGACAACCGCCGTTTGTGTTCCAGCTCAGCCAATGGATTGGTTTGATCCATGAACTGAGACAACTGTGAACTCATGAAAAATTCGCGAATCGACCCAATGACTGGACGAGCGTTAATCAGCTGGCCCGGCGTTAAGGTGGAAATGTCTTTCGTGCTCATGCGATCTTTGACGATGCGTTCCATCCGAGCTAAACCAATTCGAAATTTATTTTGCACCAATTCACCTACTGCCCGGACACGACGGTTGCCCAAATGATCAATATCATCCGCTTCCATCTGATTATTATTCATCTTGATGATTTCGCGAATCACGGCAATGACATCTTCCCGCATCAACACCCGAGTTTTGGGAGTAATCTCTTGATCAAACACAAACCGTTTGTTGATTTTATAACGACCGACTCGACCAAAATCATAGCGGTTGAAGTTGAAGAACATGGCGTGAATAAGACCGCGCGCGTTATCGACGGTGGCTAAATCACCCGGGCGAATGCGTTTGTACACTTCTTTCAAACCTTCGCCTTCTGATTTGGCGATATCTTTAGCCAGCGTGGCTTCGATATATTTATTCTCGGCATCAGTATCGATATCTTGAAATAAGGGAATGATGTCGGCGTTGGTGGAATAGCCGAAGGCGCGCAATAAAGAGGTAATGGTGACTTTGCGTTTACGATCAATTTTGACGTAGATGACATTGTTGGCATCGGTCTCAAATTCTAACCAGGCACCGCGGTTCGGAATAATTTTGGCACCATAGTAATTTCGACCACGGAAATTTTCAGAAGTGAAAAATACACCGGCCGAGCGGATCAGTTGAGATACCACCACCCGTTCAATCCCGTTCACAATGAATGTGCCACGATCAGTCATTAGCGGAAAGTCGCCCAAATAGACTTCCTGCTCTTTAATTTCTTTCGTGCGTTTGTTCACTAAACGTGTCATCACCCGTAGAGCCGCTTCAAAGGTAACATTCTTGGCTTTCGCGGTGGTTTCATCAAAGCGCGGCTCATCTAAATAGTAGTCATCAAAGTGCAGTTCTAGATCACGGCCGGTGAAATCTCCAATCGGAGAAATCTCTTCAAATAATTCTTTCAGTCCTTCTGATAAAAACCAACTGTATGAAGTGCGTTGCACCTCAATAAGGTTTGGCATATTCGTCGCGTCGTGGATGGGCGCGAAGGTTTTGCGGTGGGACGGAATATCACTGGCTTTGGGCATACTTTATTCCCTTACGGGCAGTAAAAAAATAATCCACTAGCTGGGTCGCAGTAGTGCACTATTGGGTGAATTAATTGTAACTCGGCTGCATCACTCTTGGCCTGGGAGTGAAGAATTAAATGTTGGTTGATTCTTTATGCAACACAAGTTCGGGTCGAAGAAATCAGGCCGTACCATACAATGGTTTCCTGCCCCCGTCAAGGGCCTAGGATAGGGGTTATCCACAGGTTATGCCCATGGTTTTACCTAAGCACTCAGTACCAGTACGCTAGGACTAGTCCAATAGTAAACGATGCTATATTTGCAATGGCCGAAATGAAGATCGCGGCTCTCTTTGAAAGCGGTACCCATTTACGTAACAGCATGGCTTCCACAATAATGACAATGATTTCCTCCACCAGTGTGCTCCAGACATACCACTTGGGGAACACCACAGAAATGTACGGTATGTTGGGTAGTACGAACCAGAGATATGGCAAAGTAGCCGCCGATAACCCTACACCAAGACTAAGCACGGTTTTCCATCGTACAGCGGGTTGTAATCGCTTACGCAATACTACTTTCAATGCCAAAATCAATACCGCCGTTTCAATGATGAATGTCAGCAGTAACGCTAACCAAAACGAACGACTATGGACTGGGCGAGCCGCAGTTGTAGGGTCCGCACTCAAATCAAAATAGGAAGTACACGCTTGAACAGTAAAGTGAGTGTCACATTCTGAATATGGTTTATTGCCAATATTGACGAGCGAAGTTGTATGATCAACTGTGGCAGTAAGCAGACAGTAATCGATATAACGATAGTTTAAATAATACGGTTCATCGATGCTGCACCCATAACTTGGACACTGCGCCGCGAAACTATACACTTCGACGGGGGTATAGCTCCCAGGCGCTAATTCTGGACTCGGTCCAGGTGCCCAAGAATAGCCATAGCAGGATACCGCGAAATCCACTGGGGCGGTCACTGGGGCATTGTCTTGTTCAAAGTAGATGGTTGTACTCGTTGGAAGAACGATATCTGCTAAAGCTGCCTGGGGCCACAATAGGCTAAATAGCACTATCCAGAACATACGATTATGTAGAATGCAATAAAGTATTGAGTTCTTCACGCGACACTATCCGATCATCCCACGGCTCTTTTTTACCATGCGCTCGGCAGATTTTTTGGTCCGCGCCCTTACAGGTGAGGAACACCACGTCACCAGATTTTGCTAAATTGAAGGCTGCGGCAATAGCTTGACGGCGATCGGGAATCAGCCAGTAATTTTGGTTGAGTATTTTTCCGGCACCTGTGACACCCTCAGCCACCTGCTGCATAATCTGCATTGGGTCATCATCATAGGGATCCTCATCCGTGACGATCACATAATCACATAATTCAGCCGCTACTTTACCATTCCCAGTTCGCCGTGATACATCCCGCCCACCGCCCGTGCTGCTAATCAGCGTAATTAATTTCTGGTTTGGTGCCATCTTTCTCCAATAATTGTACAGCAGACCAAGACTCACTGGTTCATAGGCATAGTCGACGATCACGGTGAATGGTTGACCAGCTTCAATTTTTTCCATGCGCCCTGGAATTTGTGGTAGGTGTTCCAGTGCCGCTTGAATAGTCGGGTAATCTACCCCTTGCGTGAGTGCTGCACCCATGGCGGAAGCAATGTTATCGATACTCCAGGCACCTAATAAGGGTGTAGACATCTGATACCCGTTCACCATAAAGGTCAGCCCGGTATTTTGTTCGGAGATGTTGTTGAATTGAAGATTGGCCGAAGGTGACTGGCGTTGCGACCAAATAATCTTGGTTGGTACTAAAGCCACGGCTTCAAACTCGCCCAACTGTTCTGAATCACCATTCAGCACTACCGCTTTTTGAATGGCCACCTGATTGATCTGTTTCAGTGGTAGTTGGGAGAGATGTTGAAACAAACTTAATTTAGCTTGCTTATACGCCTCGAAGCTTCCATGGGCATCGATATGTTCCGGAAAAAGATTTGTCAGTACACAGACATCATACTGAATGCCTAAATGTCGCCACTGCTTAATGCCTTCCGAGGAAGTTTCAATAATGGCGTACTGACAACCTGCCTGTACCATATCGGCTAACAATTTTTGTAATTGGGTGCGACCAACCATTGTCATCTTCGTAGCATTCAACCAGGCTTTATCACCAATGCGAAAATTTGCGGTTGTTGCCATACCAACCGTATAGCCAGCAGCCGTTAATAATTGCCAGAGGATATTACACGTGCTGGATTTTCCTTTGGTACCAGTCACGCCAATCACGATAAGTTTGGCAGACGGGTGATGAAACTTCCGGGCCGCTAGTCGTGCCAATGTTTTGTGGTACGTACTCAGCAGCCAGTCTGGCGTAAACCGTTTAATGAGCGCTTTCATACGGAGTACTTACCTAGTGTGTCTATCGCCCAAACAAAAATATGCCCGACAGTAATGGAAAGCACGAACAGCCATTCAAACCAAACGATCAGCGTGGCTCGGCTCACCTGCCTACGTTTTAACCAATCCGTGAAGACTTGAAAAATAAATGAAACGCTTGTCAGTGCAGCCAACATACCGATAAATGATAGCCAGAGTGCATCCAAAAACCACGCTGCGGCCACCAAAATACTCGCAAGCAGTAACCACCAAGTGGCCCGATGCGCTTTTTTCCAAACATCAGGGGCACTGCGGTGAATAACAAACATTGTCACCCATAACATGCCAATGGCAACGTAGCCTAAGAGAATGATCATCATACACTCACACGCCTGGCCCCCGTTAAGGTACTGATATTCCCTAAATCATCAATGGCACGCACCTTATAAAAAAAAGTCTGGCCAGCTTGAGTAGTTACGTCGATATATTTTTTTTGCGTGATTACCCCGGATAAGGATTGATATTTTCCCGTTCGCTCGGTGGCACGATACACTTTATATCCCACCACGTGCTCACCTTTTGGTTTATACCAACGTAGTTGCACATCCCCCGTGGCTATGGCTGCAGTACTGCGCCAGGTTGGCCGTTGTACCTTTCGATCAATCACATATAAAAATTCACTCAACTTGGAACTATTCCCATCCACATCCATGGCCTTGATGCGCAGCCGGTAAGTTTTTTCGTTACCCTTCAGTTTTTTTCTTGAACGAAACTGCCGACTGGTTTGCAAGTCACCGGCCACCAGTGGATCTTTTCGCTTACGACCAAAGTAGACATAGTAGCCAGACACGCTTGCCACACTGGTTGGTTTATTCCAAGTAAAAGACGGACGCTTGCCCCTGCTCCGTTCTCCCGAAGCCGTTTTATTGTGGCTAATCACTACAGCAGTTGGGCCGCCAAAATTTTCCGTTGCGGTGATGGCGTGCGCGGCGTTCACTCGACCGGCGCCCAACTCAGGCAGGCCAATATCATCCACCGAATCGATAATGATATCCGTCAGATCAGAATTCGTTAAGGTATCGTCTACGGCTAACATCAACGCCGCGATGCCGCTGACTACTGGTGTGGCCATAGACGTACCAGATAAATACCCGTATGGCGAAACAAAACCATTCGTCACATCATCCGTATAATAGGTACTCAAAATACTTTGCCCGGGAGCTGCCACATCCACACACCCTGCACCATAATTGGTAAACCACGCCATACCATCGTCTCCATCTACGGCACTGACACCAAGGACATCTTCGTAACACACCGGATACGATGGATAGTCATCAATGTTTAATGAATCATTACCGGCGGCAGCCACCACCAACCCACCATTAGCAACGACTTCGGCAATCCCAGCGGCTTCGGTCTGACTATTACTGTATCCCCCAAAACTCATGTTGAAAACGTCGGCCCCCAAACTCGTCGCATATTCCATGGCCTCAACGATCACTGCGATCGTACTGTTGCCATCGTCATCAAACACTTTGATTGGTAGAATGGTCACTTCCCAATTTATGCCGGTGACACCTTCAACATTGTTGCCAGTAGCTCCGATGGTACCAGCCACATGTGTACCATGCAGTACAACTGTCTCATCAAAAACGGCACTGTCTGGTATTGGCGAAACATTATTATCGTTATCAATAAAATCCCAACCATTCACATCGTCAATATAGCCATTATTATCATCATCTATCCCGTTGTTGGCCACTTCACCTGGATTCACCCAGATATTGCCTGCCAAATCTGGATGGTCAATATCTACGCCGGTATCCAATACCGCCACCAACACGTTACGACTGC
>DOSP01000058.1:12458-23952 GCA_003512175.1 Candidatus Kerfeldbacteria bacterium | reverse complement strand
CGCCATAGTGATATATGCGTCAGCTCGACCAGTAGCCACCCAGGCACACTCTAACGCTGCCGACCCTAGTTTACGCATATCTTTCACCTGATCGTAGTAGTTGCGTATCATCGTGGAAAATGATTCTGTTCGATTCGTTACTCCGCCATCGCAGTTCACCAAATACGCATCCGCCAACCGGGCAATGGTAGACACGTGGATAGTCTGGCCATTGACCGTAGCGCCCCGGCCCCGCTGAGCCACAAATTGCTCACCTAACAACGGCGCTTCAATTATGCCTAATTCCAGTTGGCCATCAACAAGCAAAGCAACAGAGATGGAGAAGAAAGGATTATGAGTGGAGAAATTGACACTGCCATCGATGGGATCTACGATCCAACAATACCGTGAGTTGTGTCGTATCGCCGGACGTTCTTCAGTGATGATGTCGTGGTCGGGATAGTGAGCTTGAATCCGCTCAACAATAAACTGGTCAATGGTTTTATCTTCATCAAGTTTCAGCTGTTTGGGCGACTGCCGTAAGGCAGTGTGAGCGCTGGATTGTTTCCGATAGATATCGCCTAATAACTGGCCAGCATCATGTGTTAAGGCTTGTGCAAACTGCATCATCACTATACTATAGCATATACTATGTTACGCATTCACCAAGCCGATATTCAGGAACAATTGCGTGCCAAGGGCGTCGATCCAGAGCACATCAAAGCGCTCCACATCAAACTGCAATCAGGAGAGTTGGATCAATCCAGTTTTGTCATTCCGGCCAGCCAATTAAGTGTGCCTATGGCAGATGACGTGACACCCTATTCCACTACAGCGCTGGCTATGGGTGTTGAAGCTTTACAAGCTGACCAACTATTAGTGTTTTGGTTAAATGGTGGGGCGGCGACGCGTTACGGCGCTGAACAATTTGCTGACCTCCCGAAGGGGATTACCCCTGTTGTGGATGAAATAAGCTATATCGAACTTAAAATTCGTGACTTACTCCGCACCACCAAACAGTATAACTTAGAAAATCATCCCCAGGTAGTGTTGATGAATAGTTTCGTCACAGATGCCCAAACCAGGCAACATCTCGCACAGCTGTTTAACAAATATCCCGATCTCGACCCCGAGCGATTTCATTTTGTCATTCAACAAGCCCGTGTGCCACGGTTTACCAAAGCGGCCGAAGTGAATGAGATTGATGTCTTTGTTGATAATCTAGGTCAACTATCTTGGGCACCGTGCGGACATGGTGATTTTGTGTATTTATTGCGTGAATACTTGAGCACAACCCATATCGCTAATGTTCAATATATGTTGTTTGCGAATATTGATAACGTGGCTGCGACGATTGACCCCGCCATTCTTGGTGTCCACATCCAGTCTCGAGCAGGGCGTACCGTTGAAATAGTGGAAAAACTCCCAGACGATCAGGGTGGATTACTCTGTCGAATTGACAACAAAGTGCTGATTGTTGAACAAATGAAACTACCACAAGAGTTTTCGCTAGAGAGCTTAACTTGGTTAAACACCAATACATTTTGGTTCACCCTGGCTGACCTGGTGAATTACAACGAAGATTTACCATGGATACTCGCAGAGAAAACTATTGCTGACGGTAATGTGATTCAGTTGGAACGCTTTGCCTGTGATGTGAATGTTCCGTCACAATACGTAGTGGTTGATCGCCAGCAACGGTTCTGGCCAATTAAACGATACGATGACTTGCTCAATTATCGCCAATTACCGGAGTTCCAAGAGTTGCTGAAACAGCGTTTTTCTGTTACCGTATAGTCTATGAAACGTTCTATGATTGGCTTGACGCTGATCTGCGCCGTGTTGCTAACGAGCGGTGCCATCTGCCGCAATTCCGGTCAACAGCCAGATGCCTTTACGCTCACCTACTGGACCGTCTACACGGATTCAGCAAACATTACTGCTGTAGTTGATGCCTTTCAAGCCAAGTATCCCTATATCGATATTGAAGTGAAAACGTTCCGGTTGGAGGAGTATGAAGATAAGTTGATTGAAGGCTGGGCCGAAGGTGATGGTCCGGATATTTTCTCCTTACCGAATAGCCACATCGGCGCCTTCACTGATTTGATTCTCCCGATTCCGGCTGCATTAAGCATGACGTCCGTCACGACCCAAGAATCACTTGGGCGCAAAGAAACAGTGATCGAAAAAGAATCTATTCGCGGCATCAGTGCACCACAAGTCAACTCCCTCTTTCCGCAAGTGGTCTATGATGATGTGGTGAAAGCAGATGTCGATGGTGCACAGGTCTATGGTTTGCCCATCACACTTGACACACTTGTGCTGTATTACAACAAAGACCTGCTCGATCAGGCCAACATCGCTTTACCAGCTGCCACGTGGGATGATTTCGTCAAACAAGTACCGTTGCTTACCTTAGTGGATATCAGTGACAATATTATTCAGTCAGGGGCCGCACTTGGTACCAGCAATAATGTGCCTCGCATGTTTGATATTGTTTCCTTATTAATGATGCAGAATGGCGCCACTATGACATCGGGCAGTTCGGTAGAATTTAGCCGCGCTACCGAACGTGGTGGTGATATCATTCCTGGCGTCCAGGCAGTGGAATTTTATACGAGTTTCGCCAATCCAGCAGTAGAATGGTATAGCTGGACGGAAGATCAGCCGAATGCCTTGGAGCAGTTTATCGCCGGAAAAACCGCCTATTACCTTGGGTACTATTATGATCTTGAAACCATCCAAGATCGTGGCGGGCAGTTGAACTTTGGTGTCGCCGCTGTGCCACAAGTATCCGCCGACCCGAATGCAGCCGTGAATTATGCCAACTATTGGGTAGAAACAGTTTCCGTGAACACCACCCATAAAGATGCTGCCTGGGCGTTTGTACAAGCGCTTACTACTACCGAAGCGAATGTGGAGACAGTCTTAACGGCTCAACCACAACCAGCGGCTTTGCGCACCTTAATTGATACGCAACAAACCGGTGAAGATTTAACGTTAGCGGTGTTTGCCAATCAAACTCTGACAGCCCAAAGTTGGTATGCAGGAGAAAAACCAGCAGAGGCCGAAACAGCTTTTGTGGACATGATCGATATTGTGAATGAAGGTCGATTGGATGTGTTAACGGCTGTTGAAAACACCGCAGATAAGGTAAAATTGACCTATGAATAAGGTCCGTCTTTTGTTCATAGTGTGTAGCGTATCGCTTAGCGCACTATTCATACATGTGTCGACAGCACAAGCTAGTGTCAGCTGTACCTGTTCTGGTTCGGCTAGTATCAATGCTCTCGGTCAAACTGCCGCCGCAGCGGCTGGTTATACTCAAGCCGACTTTGCTTCCGCTTGTACATCTGGTGGCGGTACGGCCGCAGGTTGGACATGTTCTATTAGTAATTTAACTGGTTCGGCGGATAATGAAACTCAGTGCACTTCAGCGACCCCTGAGAGTGTCGCCGAAATGGCGGGATTACCCTCTGCCTATAGTGCGTTCTATTCCGCTTCTGGTTCCTGCCGTCTCACCGATGACGAATCGTCGGGTGGAGTAACTGGTTGGCGATATACGCTCGTACCCAAGGACTGTCAGGATGAGAACGGCTGTGATATTTGTGAGATTACAAAAGTTTTCACGAATGCCGCCGATATCATTGGTGCTTTCTTAAGTGCCTTGTCCCTATTGATGTTCATCATCGGTGGGTTATTTTGGATCTTTTCAGGTGGTGTAGAATCACGTATAGAAACGGGTAAAAAAATTCTCATTGGCACTGTTTCTGGATTAGCGGTTGTGTTCATCGCTTGGTTTGCAGTGAATGTGATTGTCCGAACAGCCTCGTTGTCTGGTGGAACGCAGACCGCTAAAGTATTCACCAGGGAATGGTGGAGCTTCGAGGGTTGCTATCCCGACCTACCCATTACTTGTGAAGGTGCGCTAGTTGGCGAAGCCTGCCTGGCCAGCCCATGTAAATCTGGCAACTATCAAGATCCACAGTGTATTTGTTGGCGTGCCCTAGCCACCGATGGCGATAGCCCAACCTGTGATGGTACAGACGTCTCAAGCCCAGCTGATGTGGATGATGCCAGCAGCAACAAATCTAAACAGTGTGTCTGCGCGGATGGCTGTACACTGTTTGCTAACACAGATGATGGTGCATCGTATACGTGTACATCGGGTATTACTGAGTCGAATGAAGACAGCTACATCGTACGAGATGATCTATCCTGCTCAGTAGCGAATACAGTTTGTGCAAAACGTAAATAACCGATATACTTTTCCTCATATGAAGTTCCCCCATCGTCATCTCGCCGTCACTAGCCTAGGGTTGGCTGCCCCACTGCTGGTTCTAGCCCAAAATGAATCACTCAATTCTCCATTTAACAGCGGCGGCAGTCAAACCGAACCTATACTATTTATCGCTGTAATCATCCAGGCTCTGTTGGGTATTGTTGGTGCCGGTGCCTTACTGATGTTTGTCTGGGGTGGCTTTCATATGATTTTTTCCGGGGGCGTTGAAGAAAGAATTAAAAAAGGCCGCGACACATTGCTGTGGGCGGTTATCGGTATGGCTGTTATTTTGAGCAGCTACGCGGTACTGAACTTTACCTTTGGTTTATTTCAAACAGCTTCTAGTCAGTGATGTTGACCCAACTCCGGAAAATATAGTACAAAAAGGAATACGATCCTAATATCACCAGCAGTCCAACCACGCTACCCATTAGGATGTCTTTCGCTTTGGTGATGTCCTCTTCCTTCCCCCGAGCGATAATCCATAAAAATCCAGCATAGACAATCAAACACAGAGCGACCGTACCTAATAGTCCAAGCAGTAGATTAATCACCAATGAGGCGGTCATAATCGGCCCTTCATTGGCCACATCATCATATCCGCCCAAGCGAGTGTTGTTTTGGACGGTATTAAAATAGTAGTCGAAATCTTTTTTCACATAGGTGCCATCACCTAGCTCATCAGTCGATTCCCCGGCGGCTGAAACTAAGCCGGGCAGAAGGAGAAGACAGATAAAAAAACTAGACAGTAGTCGTTTCATTAGTTTTGCGGTCCGTTCACAGTCGCATTCACTAGGTTTTCAAAAATATACTGAGTTGCCCCATAGGAAGCCAGGATAATTAACACACCAATAATTGCGCCTTCCAAAATGTTCTTGGCTTTGGTCACTTGTTCTTCGTTCCCACGAGCCGTTAACCATAAAAATCCAGCATAAATCACTAAGCTAATGGCAATCAGTGCCAAAATGCCTAATACCCAGTTAATTACCCCAGCGGCGACATCGCCTGGTGTGGCATTGCCCAGACCGGTATTACGTTCTACATTGCTGTTCGGATCAAAAATAATAGCTTGGGGCGTATAATCAGCTAACGTCACCAGTGGTAAGGTAAAGCTAGTAGCTGTGACGATAACTGATGTGATGGATCGTTTCATAAAAATATAGTTAAGATGTAGCAGCGCCAGTGTTTACTGTTGCGCCAGTAATATCACCAACCGTGGTAAAGACAAATTGAGTAATGCCCAAGGCAGCCAGTACGATCACTAAACCGATCACAGTGCCTTGGATCATATCTTTAGCTTTCTTGACCTCATCTTGGTTCCCTCTGGCCCACACCCAGAGAAACCCAGCGTAGACTAACAAACCGATACAGACAGCAGCTAACAATGACAGCGCCGCATTAATCAAATTCAATGCCACAGCTGTTGGAGCTTCGTTGCCTAAGTACACATCATCCAGATTTTGCCCACGGAGCAACCCTGTAATGTCTTGGCCGGAATCGTTTGGATTAAAGCTTGGCATAGTTCTTTTGTTTATTATAGCTTATCTAATCGATCTTATCTATTAACTGAAAATATTGATGTCGTACGAGACAAAGGAAATAGTGAGGAAAATCAACCGGGCCAGGCCGTACGAACCAAGCACAATGGCCAGGCCAACCACTGATCGTTTGAGGATGGTTTTAGCTTTTACAATCTGTTCCTCATTACCACGCGCTAATACCCAAAGTATACCGGCATAAATCAACATGATCAGGAAGACCATGCCAAGCAATGTCAGTACACCATTCACCATAGCAATCACTATAGTGAGTGGGTCGGCTCTGCCAAGGTCAAGCCTAGTGATAGAACCTATTAATGAGCTCGATGTATTTCCTGTAAGTGCTCCTTCGGCGGGATCAAATGGTAATGTTTCTGGTTCGTAGGTTGGTTCTTCCTCTTCCTGTGCATAGGCTGGTGCGACCAACCGATCTTTTAAACTAGTTGCCGTGGTACGTTCTACTGCCCCAGAAAAAATTAACTGGGCAATGCCAAGGGCAGTTAAACTGATGGCGAGACCAATCACGGTGCCTTTCAAAATGTCTTTCGCTTTCGTCACTTCTTCCTCGTTATCTCGCGCCGTAAACCACTTAAAACCGGCATAGGCCATGAGGATAAATGAAATCACACCTAAAAAACTTAGTGCTATGTTGATAATATTTACGACAATGGCCAGAGGATCCGCACTACCTGATAAAAACGTCAAACTTTCAACGGTACCAGTTGATACCGAACCACCATTTTCTGGGTTACCAAGAATATTTTCACCGATATCAAAATCTACGACATCTGTATCTGCGGCTGTGCTCCCTTCCGTAGCATCGGCATCGGTAGAATCTTCGGGTATCTGCGCAAAACTAACAACTGGGAGCAAAGTTAATCCCCCTACCACTACCCAATAGTTAAACCACCGCATTGGTAATCTTAGTTAGGTAGTAAAACACAAATTGCATGACGCCAAAGGAAGATAGAATCACCAATAAACCAATAATGGAGCCGCGAATAATGTCTTTGGCTCGAGTAATTTCTTCTTGATTCCCTTTAGCCCAGATCCAAATCCAGCCACCATACAACATGAGAATAACGGTAATGGCACCTAACAGGCGCAAGAAAACGTTGATTAGTTGTGAGGCTACCACAACCGGATCGGTTGACCCTAATCCGGTATCGGACAAATTGCCATAGGCTTCACCACCACCAAATGGATTAAGATAAATAGTAGCAGCGTCGACGGTGTGCGTAACGGTAAAGGCGACCAAGCCGACGATAAGGATGTTGAGCAAGAGACGCATAGTGTATTATCCAGTAGTAGCAATACGAATAGCGGTAAAGAGATACTGTGCCAAGCCGTACGAACCAAGCACAATCACCAGACCGAGGGTAGCGCCTTTCATGATGTCTTTGGCTTTCTTGATTTTTTCTTCTTCTCCCGCGGCCGTGAGCCACAAGAAGCCGGCCACAATAATCAAAATTAGGGTGATCGTCCCGAGAAAAATGAGCGAAGTATTAATGATAGTGAAAACAATCGAAGCCGGATCTTCATTACCTAGCTGGGTGTAACTCTGTAATGTTCCGTTTGTATCAAAACCTAGGCTATAGGCAAGTTTCATTGGAGCTACTATACCACGAAAAAGCCCGATTCGTCAAGGTAATCACCCCCTATTCACACCGGACCTTTACAAATCTCAAAAAATAGTCTATAGTAATGGTAACTTATTTAACAAGTATATTGAGTCCTATGAATAAACTCAAAGCTCAAGCCTACCGTCTCGCCTACTTGGGCGTTGCGTCAACTGGCTTGTTCGCTGCCGCTTCGGCTCAAGCCGCCTCACTGACAGTTGAGGATTTAGATTCAACCGGCATTTCCAATGAAATGATTTTGGGTAACGAAAGCCCAGAAGCTCTCGTGATCTCAATCATTAACTGGGTGCTCGGTATTCTGGCCTTGATTGCCGTTATCTTGATCTTAATTGGTGGTTTCCGCTGGATGACTGCCGGTGGCAATGAAGAAAAAGTAGAAAGCGCGAAAAAAACGCTCTATGCTGCCATTATCGGTTTAGTGATCATCTTAGCTGGTTGGGGCATCTCCGTGTACGTCATCAACAACTTGTTAGACTTCACTGGAGCTGAATCCTAATTCCCGGCGTCCTAAAAGTAGAGCCACATTGCAATGTGGCTCTACTTTTTTATTTCATAAAATCGTCACCACCCAGGCTTCGTCATCTTGGTACACGGTTTGTCCGCCGGCCGTGATCAGTTGCTGATACATTGCGGTGTGATCTTTGGCAACAACATAGTAATCGGCAGCAATTGTCTCAACTGCTTGTATCGGATCGGCAGCTTCACCCAGCGTAATGTTTTTCCAGGCTTCGTAACGGTAGGCATTGGCTCGATACAAAAAAGTTGCATCTAAGCCTATCAGATACTGTTGGTAGGGTGCTCCATACCACAGTGCGGGAAAATCATCCCAGTCACTGGGTGCAACGATACCAGTTGGTTGTGTAGCCAAGTACTGACTGGCGCCACTGAGATAATTCGTTGGTTGACCATCGTGCAAATCACGCTGTACACCAGACAGACTGGATAATAACACCGGCACAGCCGCCATCACCACCACACAGGCTGGCAGCAGATACTGCAACAGTGTTTTTATATTGTGGTGAAGATGTAAGGGCAATTCACGAATTGCTCCAACCACAGCGGCTGCCAAAAACGGCGCAAGATACTCTACATAACGCCGAGATTTCAACGTCAATACTGTCATACCAACAGTGATCAGGATAAAAAATAGTTGCGTCGCAGATAATCGACGACGTAATCCAACAGTGATAACGACGACTGTGGTAAGTGCCGCTACTAACAACCCGTGTCCAAATAGCAGGTTACCTGGATTGTATGGGTACCATTCACCGCCCACGCCGATACTGTTTTGGTAGTTCACTACACCAATCTGCACGAGTTGTTCCCAGTAAAAAAATAAGTTATCTGAAAACGCTGGATGCAGCAACAAAGCGAGAGCGATGCCACCAACGGTATAGAGTAATGGCACAATGGTTTTGTGTGTCAGGCACCAAGCTGCTACCACTAACGGTAATAATATGAAACCACCGTGTGTCCATACATAAACAGCGCCAATCATAGCCAACCACCAATACCGTTTTTTTACCAAGGCGATGATACTGAGCCATAACAGCGTCAGAGCCAGTGGCGTCGCCTTAATTAAGTTCAGCCGAAACAACCACGGATTGGTTACCGCTACCAACCCCACTGCTACCCACCATCCCTTCAGCTGCATTGTCCGCAGCATCCACATGAACGTTGCAAGACAAAGCAACAGTAGTACGATCACAAACACTTTGGTTCCCACCACCGGTGTCATCAGCCAAATAAACACTCCTAGTAGAGCATGCATTAAAAAATGTTGGTCGACAAAATGCTGCCCGAGGGTAGTAGGGGCCAACCCGCTAAATTGGTCAGCTAAGCCAAATTCCAGGAGATGGGTAGCCATACCCATGTGGTAAAACACATCCGGATCGGCAAATGACCACACCCCTTGCGCAACGGCCAGCCAGACAACATACCCGACCAAGCCCATTACCATGCCAGCGCGTGATAGATAATAGGTCATGATTGGATGTAAAAAATACGGATCGCTTCCTGATGAAAAACTTCAGACACGGTGGGATCACGCAATAAGTAGGCAAGCATCAGCTTAGTGCGTTCTGACGTCTCGTCAACGATGACGTAGTCAGACCGAAAATAGTCTTGCACATGCACTGCCGTGTCGAGCTTGTCTGCTCCGCTACTGATGTTTACCCATTGTTGGTAAAGCGCTGGGTCAGCCAAGTACAAAAAAGTTGGATCAAGCCCAACAATATAGGCATGCGTGGGATCATGATAAAACAATTCTGGAAAATCATCCCACTGACCATGAAAGATCACTTCACCAGCTGGCACGTGATCACGCAGATAGGTACCCGCCGCCGCATAACGCTGCAGTGGTTCCTGGGCCGCAAACTCGCCAATGACAGCGCCATACGGACGCAGTATCCCAAATATGGCCGCCACAATCAGATACACTTTTAAGACGGTGGCCCATTTGCCGAAGCGTCCTAGATACGTGCGCCAGAGTTGTTGAACGTCACCCTGTTTCCAAGCTGGTAGTATCACCAGACAAACCAATAACCACAACACCGGCACGAGATACTCAATAAACCGACGTGACCGCAGTGTCAGCCCAAATAATGGTACAACTAAAAATGCCAGACTGAGCACTCTCGTATTGACCAGTATCGTTTGGTACCGACGCAGACCAACCACCAGTGCAATAACTAATCCCAAGAGCAAGACACTTAATACACCAATTAAATTAGGCAAACTGAATGGATACCACTCAGCCCCAACTTCGATCGTGTTTTGATAATTCACTACACCAATTTGAAAAAACTGTGCCCAGAGAAACGACAAGTTGCCTGGAAAATATGGGTTCAGCAGGATACCAACCAGACTCGCTACACCTACCATCATAATGCCAGTTGGTTTTCTATCCGATTTCGTAATGAGCTGGGCACACCACACGGCCACTGCTACAAGCAGAGCTAGCAAAAAACCCCCGTGGGTCATGGAATAAATCAAGGTCAAAATGCCAACGAGTATATAACGCCGTTCAATGAGCGCGTACACCAAGAGCACAAAAATAATCAGGGCCACCGCCGAAGCCTTCACTAAATTAATCCGGATCAGCATGGGGTACACGCTATAGAGCCCTATCATGGCCAACCCGGCGTAGGGTATTCGCCAACGTCTCAAAATGCCATAACACACCAAAGTAAACAGCGCAGCCAACAAGGCCTGGGCTACCTTCACCCCAGTCAGCGGCCCAAGTGCTGCCACAAATGGCATTAACAGAACATGATACAGTAAGTGGTGATCAGCGAAGGCCTGCCCTAAGGTGGTGAACGGTAGCCAGGGAAACTGACTCACTAAGCCGTGCTCGACCATAAGGGCAGCGAGCCGGGCGTGGTAAAACGAATCTGGATCTGGAAAAGTTGGGATAGCTTGATAGAAGGCAAACAACACCACACTGATCACCCCTACCAGCCAAGTTGCCGTGTACTTATTTGGCCAGGGCATGCTTGAAGTAGTCTACCCAGGGAATTGGTGATGGATCAATGCCGTGAGCGGCCGCAATATAAAAACTGACATAGCTACCCCATTGCAGCACTTCGAAGGCCTGCTGGAGCAGTGTAGCGGCGGCCGGCGAAAAACTTTCATAGGTAATGCCCTGTTGGTCTAAAATACGCTTGGTGATTTCATAGCGTTTCTGTACCCGTTCATGGTAGAGCTGTGATTCCACAAACACCACATGAACCTGTTTAACGCTGGCCGGATTGCCTAACCCTTCCATCAAATGGTGGTTTAATTCCGGAATGGGGAAGAAACAGGCAAAGTGTTTTCCGTTCTCATTGGTTTGATTCGTCACCACATGCACATTGCCCAACAAATGTTCACTACCCACAAACAGCACTAATTTATCTTTGCATTTGGCTGCAGTGTCTTGTGCGGCATCACGCAGGAGTTCCCGATTGCCATCCATAAAATGAATCACATCCGCAATTTCACCATCCGTGACCTGAATAACACCAGTTTGTTGCAATAAACGGATGATCCCCGTAATGGCGTACCCCACCGCAATG
>DOSP01000058.1:8512-12418 GCA_003512175.1 Candidatus Kerfeldbacteria bacterium | reverse complement strand
GCAGCAAACGAATGATTCCTGTAATAGCATACCCCACCGCAATCCGCGGCTGACCGCATGGATTATAGGTGGGCTCAATAACATATCCAGGTAGTTGGGCGAGTGGCCCAGCAGTGGCGACAGCTGCAACCAACTTCGTGCGTTGTTGTACTATCTTAGCTGCTGTTAATGTTTCTTCGGTGGTACCAGAATAGCTCGACAAAATGGCGAAGGTATCGGCAGAAATATAACCTGGCACAACGTAGTCATTCACCACCAATAATGGCACCGTGGCTGAACTGGCATACACCGCCCGGGCCACATCCATCCCGAGGGCCGAACCCCCCATACCGAACAACACCACTTGGCGGCAATCCTTAGTTCCAGCCGGTAATTGCACGCCAGCAGTAGCTGTCCAGGCATGTTGTACCTGCTGAGATAACATATCAATTGAACCCAACATGTTCCGTTCATCTAGCATAGGATATTGACTTTAACGAATAAACTGAGTACGATAGCCGTGATTTTTATGTCCGGTCACTCAAAGTGGGCTACCATCAAACGAGCAAAAGGTGCCGCTGACGCCAAACGTGGAGCCTTGTTCACTAAGCTCTCAAAAAATATTAGCATTGCGGCCAAGAAAGGCAAGGACCCAGAGATGAATCCGGCCTTGCGTTTAGCTATAGATACTGCTAGGACGGCCAATATGACTAAGGATGTCATTGAGCGAGCCATCTTGCGTGGAGCCGGGGAATTGCCTGGCCAACAGATTGAGGAGGTTACCTATGAGTGTTATGGGCCTGGTGGCGTGGCGTTGATGGTACGCTGTGCCACGGATAATACCAACCGAACCGCTAGTTTCATGAAATCCACCTTGAGTGCGTATGGCGGCAACCTGGGTGGCCCCGGTTCGGTACGCTATATTTTTAAACAACCGGACGTTTATAAAATGACCCTACCGGATGAAGCGGCCAAAGAAAAATTTGCTCAGCTGCTTGAAGACCTAGAGGACAACGAAGACGTGGTGGATATCACCCACAATGCCCAGCTCTAACATTATTATTGGGTTCGACCCCGGCTTAGCGAACACGGGGTATGGTGTGATTGATGGTCAGACTGTGTTAGAGTACGGCGTATTACACACCACTCCTAAACAAGCTATTGGTGAACGATTGTTAGATTTATCAAATCAACTAAACAACTTACTCAAGCGGTACAAGATTGTGAAAGCTGGTTGTGAAAAATTATTTTTTGCTCGTAATGTGACAACGGCCATCGACGTCGGTCAAGCCCGTGGTATCATTGTTATGACATTAGCTAAACACCATATTCCACTGACAGAAGTGACCCCCCTCCAAGTGAAACAATCCGTCACTGGCTATGGCCGAGCAGACAAACAACAGATACAATACATGGTGAAAACAATTTTTAAGCTTTCCAAGCTACCAAAACCCGACGATGCCGCTGATGCCTTAGCCATTGCCTTAACCGCCCAACACTATGCGCCCCTGGATAATAAGTAGCCTGTTCCTATTTGCCCCCGTTGTCTTCGCTCAGGATGTTCCAGCCGATACTGAGACTGTTGTTGAACCAGTGGCCGAAGTTGTGCCATTGGTAGCAGAGGCCGGTGCGGATAAAAATGTTGCCGTCGGTCGTAATGTGTTATTTAACGCCTCGGCATCAAGTGCGCCCAGTGATCAGCCCATTACCTATACGTGGGACTTTGGTGATGGACAAACTTTTACCGGTATTGATGCATCGCATATCTATGCCCAACCTGGAACCTATAAAGTAAAGCTAACCGCCACTAGTGGTGATCAAACCTCGCGTGATTCACTGTTAGCATCGGTGGCAGAAGACGTGGTGCTGTTGATTGCGGACGATTCTGTTTCGCGTGATCAAATTCGTTACTATCGTCAGTATGCGCAGCGCAGTAATACATTGCT
Organism: Candidatus Kerfeldbacteria bacterium; assembly: GCA_003512175.1. Taxonomy (GTDB): domain Bacteria; phylum Patescibacteriota; class Patescibacteriia; order UBA9570; family UBA9570; genus UBA9570. The sequence continues at coordinate 10,493 of DOSP01000058.1, read as the reverse complement.
CGTCGTTGTACGTCCGCGCAATGGTTCTCAATTAGATTATGTATTATCACGCAACATCGCTGAACAGTTGGTGGCATCGGAGGCTGATTTATCCCAAGCTAAAGTCGTCGTTATCTGGACAGAACAGAGCATCGGCCTAAACGCGCTTACGGAAGTTGGTCAAATTTTAAATAGCAGCGGCGCCGCCACCACCGTAGGAAATATTAGTTTCGCACAAAAGGCCATTGTGCATATTAGCGATAACCCAAGCGGTGGAGCCTTAGGCCGGATCGCACAAACCACCTATAACGCCTTGTCTCCGCAATATGTAGTGCTCACTACAATACCGGCGCTCGAGCCGGTGTTAGCCAATCCGGCTGTCGAGAAACTGGCTGAACAATTATCCGACCAGAGCATCCCATACCAACTGATCGGTCAACATAGCCAACGCGCCCTTGAGCAGATTGGCCCATTCAATTTCTTATCGTACGGTATTAATTACCTCATCAATAAAGGCGTAAACCAAGATACCATTTTCCTGTTACTGGTCTTACCGATTGTAGCTACCTTAATCTCCTTTGGTCGACAAATTGTGGGCGTAAAGGCTTTTGGTATCTATGTGCCATCTATTATGACGCTGTCATTTATTGTGACTGGCCTACGCTATGGTGTATTGATTTTCTTAGTTTTGTTGGCCGCTGCCACGTTAGCGCGCATTGCAGCGAGGCGCCTCCGTATTCTCTACCTTCCCCGCATGGCAATTGTACTAACGGCGGTGAGTTTCACAATTTTTGGTCTACTGCTCGTATCCGCTTACGTTGATGAGGCGGGTGTGTTGGGACTATCTATCTTCCCCGTGTTGGTCATGATGATTCTTACGGAAAAATTTGTTGAGGTGCAAATCGAACAGGGTAATCGTCCGGCCATTTTACTGACTGCCGAAACATTGGCCCTGGCGATCATCAGCTATGTCATTGTCACCTGGGAAGAATTTACGACTTTGATTCTTGGGTACCCAGAGGTGGTAGTACTGACCATCATTATCAATATCTTGCTGGGTCGCTTCTCCGGCTTGCGGGTAGTGGAGTACTTTCGATTCCGAAAACTGCTCAAGGCTAAAGTAAAATCATAATGCCAACTTGGTTGACGCGGGCCCACTCTATTCTTGGCATGAACGCTAGAAACCTGGCGTTCATTCGTCCATATAATCCTAGTCGCGCGATTAAGACCGCAAATAATAAGTTAGCCACCAAAGAAAAATTGCTGGCGGCCGACTTACCCACCGCCAAATTGTATGGGGTGATTCGAACACGCAAAGAATTATTCCAATTTAATTGGGAAAATCTTCCCAGCAACGTCGTTGTGAAACCGAACTTTGGCTTAGGCGGTGGCGGTATTGTTGTATTGTATGGTAAAGACAAACAAGGTCGCTGGATTAGTACGGGGGAAGAAACCTACGGCGCGGCTGATCTGGTTCGTCACTGTAGCAACATTTTAGATGGTAATTACTCATTATCGAACATCCCCGATATCGTGTATTTCGAAGAACGGTTACGCCTTTCGGAAGAATTTAAAAATGTCAGTTATCAGGGCGTGCCAGATGTGCGCATTATCGTGTTTAACTCGGTACCGGTGATGGCTATGCTGCGCTTACCGACCAAAGCATCTCAGGGTAAAGCCAATCTTCACATTGGTGGCATCGGTGTAGGCATTGATTTGACAACTGGTGTAACGACGTATGCGGTATCGAAAGACCAGGGTGAAATTCTTATGCATCCAGATTTCGATACCCCCTTACACGGTATCCAGATTCGTGACTGGGATACCGTGTTGCTGATTGCCATTAAGGCGACGGGGGCAATTGGTTTAGGTTATGCGGGTGTGGATATTGTGCTCGATAAAGAGACCGGCCCGATGATTTTGGAAGTGAACGGTCACCCCGGTTTAGAAATTCAAAATGCTAATCGCTTATCATTGCGCGACCGACTGAAACGAGTGGCGG
>DOSP01000058.1:2163-8449 GCA_003512175.1 Candidatus Kerfeldbacteria bacterium | reverse complement strand
GACCGACTGAAACGAGTGGCGGGATTGTCGATTACCAGCGCCAATCAGGGCTTGAACGTGTGTAAACAACTGTTCGGGTCACCAGACACCATGGCTGACGCGAATCCATATGGTGTGCTAGGAGTGTTTGAAACAGTATCTGTGTTTACCAAAGCTGGTGAGGAAATGCAGTTACGCACTTTGGTTGATACCGGTCTCGCCTCTACTACCATTACTAGTCAGCTGGCTAAAAAACTAGGGTTTGGTGAGGCCATCACGGCCCTTGCTCAACTGAATATTCCCAGCACAGTCACTGCCGAACGTGCCCAAGCAGTCGAAGAAACCTTTCGCACCAACATTACGAATCTACATGCGGATTGGGTAGATGTCGTCGCCGTCCGCTCTTCAGGACAATACATTATCCGCCCAAAGCTTATACTAACGTTGACCATTGGTGGACAGCGTCGCAGTACTGAAGTCGCTGTTGCACTCGATGACAAACTATCGTATCCGATGATTATTGGCCGCCGTGACCTGGCTGGGTTCTATATCGACCCAACCCGTGGTATGATGTGAACGATATGCGTAAACCGATCATTGGCCTGGAAGAAGAAGTAAAAATTTTCATCCCCGAAACTAAAACTTTCATCCGGCGTAAAGCGAAAATTGATACTGGGGCACGCACCACTGCGATTGATGTGTCTGTAGCCAAGCGGATAGGGTTGTTGCCCGTCTATACGAGTTTCGTGCGCCTGATGCCTAAGCTCGATATTACGAAAAAAAATTTCCAGCACGTCCGTGAACATGTCAGCCAACACATTACACCGAAATTAAAAAAACAGATTCCCGGCTTGTATGATATTCGAGTCATTCCTGCCACCAATGGAATTAGTGTTCGCCCGTACGTGCGGCTCCACCTGCATCTACGCGGCAAACATATCCCTACCATTGCCAGTATTGTCGATCGCAAGATTCTCCTCTACTCGGTCTTGGTGGGTAAGAAAGATCTAGCTGGTTTTTTGATCGACCCCACAAAGCATGTCTACAAAGAAGCCTAGGAGTATGCACAAACCGGAATTGCGCAAAGATTATATTCAGGAGAAGTTTGTCCTGATTGCACCCCTGCGTAACCGTCGTCCACATCAAACGGTGACACAAAGTGATGCTTGTCCGCTGATCCGTCCAGAAGATAGCCCATTCTCTCCGCAAAATATTAGCAATGAAGTGCCGTTGGCGCGAGTGGGTGGCAAACGCAATTGGAAAGTGTGTGTGGTTGGTAACAAGTTTCCGGCGGTCACACTGGATAACCCTAAAGCCTACGGTGAGCACGAGGTGGTGGTTGAGACGCCAAACCCTAACGTGCATCTTGAAGACCTGCCCACCAACCATGTAGCTGATATTTTATCAGTCTATGCCCAGCGCACTGCGGCTTTAACAAAAAATCCTCGTTTGCACTATGTGTTGATTTTTAAAAACTCGGGTGGACGAGCTGGTGCCAGTTTATGTCATGCACATTCGCAAATTTTTGCCACTGAGTTCATCCCACCGCATATTTTAGATAAGTCAACTCGTGCACAAGCCTATCGGGCCAAACACGGTACGTGCGTGTACTGTCAGGTCATGGGCAAAGAACGCCGCTCCCGCCGGTTTGTGTGGGAAGATAAGAACGTGGTGGTGTTCTGTCCGTATGCTTCGATGTACAACTACGAAGTATGGATCTTGCCGAAACGACATCGTGATAATATTACCCTGCTCAACCAAGCCGAGCGTACATCGTGGGCCCATATTATGAAACGGTTACTATTCGCCATCAATCACAAGTTACTGTTGCCGTACAACTACTACTTTCATCAGCTGATTGATGATCCCGATCAACACCTGTATATGAAATTAGTTCCGCGCGGCTCTGCCTGGGCCGGCGTAGAGATTGGTTCTGGCCTGATCATCAACCAGGTGCCGCCTGAGGAAGCAGCAACGTTTTACCGGGCGCAATTGAAACGGATTAAATAATTTGAACGAAGTACACTATTCAGGTAAGCTTGTATCTTTGTTTGTTAAGCTAAACTCAAACGTTTCTAAATCCAATTCGTAGGTTGATTTAAGAAGCTGTCCGGCATCTCCGCTACTACATGTCATGGTAACGATATTATCTTCCAAAGATGCAAACACAGGATAACCAAGATCACCAATGGTTTGGCAATCAAAATTTTCTGTAGCTTTAAGCATATTATCCTTTTTGTCGAACAGAACTATGGTTTGGCCTGTGCCGGAAACTTCTCCATCTGCGGGAAAATGACTGAATGAGATGAGCTGATTGCCATCATTCAATTCACAATATGCTCCGGCGTCGTATACTCTTAGATTCGGATAAAGACCAGAAAATTTTCCCTTCCAATAACTGTAATAATCTCTTCTATCAACATATAAAGAATCCATGCAAGAGACAAAAGACATTTTCGTTTCTTTTTTAACACCCCATTTATCAGGAAAATCTGAAAGATAATATACCTTAAAAATGATGAGGTTATATTTAGGTTCGATTCTTTGACCATCAGATCTAAGTGGTAGACTTAGCTGACCTGACACCCAAGACCAATGTACAAGCTGCCGTTCACCCGGAGCAATATCAAGAGGAACTGTAGGCGAGCTGCTTCCGACAAGAGATGTATGAACTTGAAATGGAGTATTATTGATAAAAAGATAAGTGGGAGAAAAAGATTTTAGGTACAGGCAGCCTGCAAGGATAATTCCCATAATAATAAAGAAGAAAATCACAGCTATATTATAGGATCGCTTAATTTGCTTAGTTTTGGATTGCTCACTAGTATCCATGGATACAGTATTTGCATATAAGCATATAATAAGAAAATGATAACTTTATCTTATTTTAAAGTACGTTGATAGCTGCATTAGAACCAAAAAAGCCCTTTGGATAAACGGCCTTGCTTAGTAAGATTTTCATGGGGTCGTTTAGTGGGGGTGTTAAAACTTCTTTGGTGGTTTCCTCCTCGCCTTACTCACTGTATTGGTCCGGTTTTACTATAATAAATTACTCTTGAAAAGTAAGTCGTTTTCTGCTATTATTACGTCATGAAACCAATCAGAAAGCCCAGCAAAAAAGAGGTGTTTGATAAAGCAGTGCTTCTAAAAGCAGTCGAACGCTCTGCTCAAATTGAAGGCTTAAGTTTGCAAAGTGCCCAAGCCAATTTGAAGGTCATTGTTGAATTGCAAAAACATGGTCGCGCTTTCGCGTTATGACGTTGGTGACAGGCAGGCTGGCATAGACCAGGGTGTTTTGAGAAACAAGCTTGGTTACACAACTCAAAAAGATCTTGATGATGCAGAAACTATTTTGCAAACAGATGCTTACAAGCATTTTTTTGATTTAGCTCAAACTCGGACGTTTGTTTTTGGTTGTGAGTTATTATTTGAGGTACATAAATACTTTTTTGAAACTCTTTACGATTGGGCTGGTACTGTGCGCACAGTAGATATTTCGAAAGGAGAGATGTTATTTGCACCAGTGCAGTATCTTTCTAATAGTGTAGAAGAATTAAACCGTATTATTCAAAATAACCTACCTACATCAATAGACAATAATACTAAATTAGCTCAGAAGTTGGCCATCATTCATAATGAATTTAATGTTGTGCACCCATTCCGTGATGGTAATGGCAGAACGATTAGGTTATTTCTGGATGTATTAGTACATACCCTAGGGTTCCAACCAATCAATTATAATGATCGAGAAAAGTATTTAGCAGCTTGTATTGCGGGGGCGTCTCAAAATAATGAGCCCCTGCAGAAAATTATTGAAGTTGGTTTAATTAGAAGAGAAAGTTAGAACTAAAAAGCCCTATTGTTTCTCTGGGGTAATCAACGGAATTCTAACTATGATTAGGAAAGTTCTACAAAATTCCGCTTGCCGACTTGGAGGATATCTCCAGATTTTAACTCTAGTGGTGCCTTCCAATCCGTTACTTTTACATCATTCAGTTTCACCCCACCCTGTTCAAACAAACGTTTAGCGGCGGTTTTGTTTGTCGCTAGGCCCAGAACCATGAGCACCTCGAGTGGTTCGGTGCTTGTGGGAACAGGCTGTTGTGGCATGTCAGTTGGTTTGCCGTGTTCAGAAAAAACCTTTTCAAATTCTGCTTCAGCCTGTTGGGCAGCGGCCGCATCGTGGTAGAGTGTCACAATTTCTCGCGCTAGCCACATTTTGGTTTCTTTCGGATTCTTTTCGGCCGCTACTTTCTTATCTACTTCCGCCATAGCTACGTTGGTACACAGTTCAAAACATTGTCGCACGACATCATCCCCCAGGGCCATAATCTTGCCGTAGAGATCAGCCGGTTCGGCCGTAATGGCGATGACATTTCCTTCCGTTTTTCCGATTTTTACACCGCGCGAATCTGCCAGCAATGGGACGGTCAAGACAAACTTTTCCCGATGATTGATTTCTTTTTGTAAGGTGCGCCCGGCCAACATGTTGAACGTCTGGTCTGTTCCACCTACTTCTAAGTCTACGTCCATCGCTACCGAATCGTAGCCCTGCATCAACGGATAGAAAAATTCATGCAATGAAATGGGTTTATTATCGTTCAGGCGTTGCTCAAACATGTCGCGCTCAAGCATCTGTTGCACGGTGAAGTGAGAGGCGAGTTTAATGACATCAGCAAACGTCAGTTTGGCTAGCCAAGTGCTGTTGTAGCGAATTTCTACTGGGTTCTCCGGATGGTTGAAATCTAAAATTTTGGCGGCCTGATCTTTGTAGGTCTGGGCATTCTCGGCTAGCTGTTCGGGTGTTAGTGGTACGCGTGTTTTATCTTTTCCTGTTGGATCACCAATTCGACCAGTAAAATCACCAATCAATAGAATCACCTTGTGGCCAGCTTGTTGAAACTGGGCCAGTTTTCGTAAGGCTACGGTGTGTCCGATATGGAGCAATGCACCGGTTGGATCTACCCCCAAATACAGCGTAATTTTTTTTTGCTGCATGACGGCAGCGAGGGCCTCGGCTGATGGATAAATAGTGTCTACGCCTCGTTGGAGAATGGTCTTCGAGTCAATCATGAGCCTTACCGTATCATACTGCGTGGTGTTGGACAAGGCAGTTTAAAAATGGTATGCTGCGCGGTGATTTATGCCTCATGACCGGCCGCAACCGAAAGCAAAACCGGTGGCCTCTCAAAAAAAATCCAGCACGAACCTTAAGCCGTTAAGTAAAAGCGAGGTAAAGGCGGATAAGAAAAAACATCAGCCGCGCTGGAAGCGTTGGGGGAAACGCTTGCTTTTGGTGGGCGCTATTGGACTTGGTGTGGCTCTACTCGCTGGTGTAGCTGTGTTTGCCTGGTTCGCTAAGGATTTACCTAGTCCAGACCAACTGGAAAATCGGGTTATTGCTGAAAGCACAAAAATTTATGATCGAACCGGCGAACACTTGCTGTACGAAACCGGCAAAGATGTTCGTCGTACTTACACGAAAATTGAAGATATTTCACCATACATGATTCAGGCCACCGTGGCGCTGGAAGACAAAAATTTCTACAACCACCGTGGGTTTGATCCAATTGCCTTAATGCGGTCAGCCGGTATTAATGTGGCCACAGATCGCCAGGTTGGTGGTTCAACGATTACGCAACAGTTTGTGAAGTTGGCCATCGTTGGCCAGGAACGAACCTACTCGCGTAAAATTAAAGAGCTTATTTTATCCATTGAGCTCGAACGCAAATATAGCAAAGACCAGATCTTAGAATTCTACTTGAATGAAGCCGGTTATGGAGGCATCAATTTGGGCGTAGCTGCTGCCTCACAAAGTTATTTTGATAAGCCCCCCAAAGACCTGACGTTAGCCGAGGCAGCTTTGCTGGCAGCTATTCCGCAAAAACCTAATCGGGTCACCCAAGACCAAGAAGCGTTGTTTACACGGAAAGATTATACGCTCGATCGGATGGCCGAAGAAGGCTATATCACTGAAGACCAAGCCGCGGCGGCCAAACTAGACCCGATTGAGTTGAAACGAACCATTGCCAAAAAAGATGCGCCTCACTTTGTGGATCATGTCATTGCCCAACTGGAAGATGATTTCGGCAGTAACTTTATTAATCAGGGTTTACGCGTAACCACAACGCTTGATTATGGTAAACAAGCCATTGCTGAAGAAGTGATTGCCAATGGCATGGAGAAAGTTGAACGCTATGGTGGCAGTAATGCCGCACTCGTGTCACTCGATACTCATACTGGACAAGTGCTCGCCATGGTTGGCTCGAAAAATTACTATGCCGAAGACTATGACGGCCAGGTGAAC
>DOSP01000058.1:0-2100 GCA_003512175.1 Candidatus Kerfeldbacteria bacterium | reverse complement strand
AGACTATGACGGCCAGGTGAACGTCGCCACCAGCCCTAGACAGCCTGGTTCGTCGTTCAAACCAATCGTCTATACCACGGCGTTTGCCAATGGGTATAATCCTAATGCAGTGATCTTTGATGTCGAAACAGATTTCCCCACAGAAACCGGTAATTACCATCCCCGCAATTTTAGCCTTGGTTCGTCTGGCCCACTCACAATGCGCCGCGCCCTGGGACAATCGTTAAATATCCCAGCCGTAAAAACATTGTACTTGGTTGGTAAAGACAAAGTATTAGATACTGCCGACAGCCTTGGCTACACGACCCTGGGTGATCGTGATCGCTTTGGCTTGGCCTTAGCGCTTGGGGGCGGTGAAGTGAAGCTATTGGAACATACGTCAGCCTTCGCTACCTTTGCACGCGAGGGTGAGCGCCATCCCGTGGCCACTGTCCTGAAAGTAGAAGATCGTCAAGGCAATGTGCTGTATGAATGGTCCGATGCGGCATCACAAGTTGTGGATAAAGCAGCCGTGCAACAACTCAATAGTGTTTTATCTGATCAATCTGCACGAGCAGGTTTTTCGGCACTAAACATTTCTGGAAAGACCATTGCTGGAAAAACTGGCACGACTAACGATTTCCATGATGCCTGGACAGAAATGTATACCCCGTCATTTGCCACCGGTGTGTGGGTGGGAAATAACGACAACACGGCCATGGATTACTTAGCTGATGGGGTAATTATCGCTGCACCAATTGCGAATGAGTATATGAGTCGCATCCTTGAAGGGCTACCGGATGAAAAATTTAATGCGCCTCCAACCGCACAAGCGAATAAGCCTGTGTTGCGTGGCGAGATTGGCGAGAAGGTGGAGAAATATGTCGACAAGGGCACACAACACATTATCCCCGACGACTGTGTTGATAGTTATCCGGCTGAATTCAAGGTGAAAAAAGAATTTAAAGAAGCGCACGAAATTTTACACTACTTGCGCAAGGAAGACCCACTCGGTTCAGCTCCTGCTAATCCGGCCGATGATCCAATGTATGAATCATGGGAAAAAGCAGTGGAGTTATGGGCAGAGGGCCAAGCCGACTACCTTACCGAAAAAACAGAATATGAGGATTGTACCCTTCGTTCTCCTGATCAATCCCCGACACTCACCATTACTTCTCCAACTGATGGTGCCAAGCTCACCAGCAAAACCTTTAGCATCACCGCCCGGATCCACGCTGGTACGAATCGGAATGTCAAAAAAGTAGAATATATTATTGATAGCACGGTCGTAGACACAAAAACCAGCGACCCGTTTACCAGCACCTATCTTCCCACCACGCTTACCACCGGTAGCCACACCCTAACCATTCGAGTTACGAATGATCGAGATAACGTTGCGGAGGCGTCCGTCTCATTCAGTTACAGCGCTGGCTCAACAAACTCCAACAGCAACACGAATTCAAATTCCAACTCCAATTCAAACAAGAACACTAATAAGTCGAATAAGAACGATGATGATTAGGTTGTCATCCGTCCCGCTACGTAGCTCTCTAACCCACGTACATAAAGTACGGGGTTAGAGTTTTACTTACAGTTTTTATACTTATCAAAATTATTTTTGATGTACTGTGTTGTCACATGTAGCTGTCTTTCACTTTCTATTTCCGTATAGTGGTACCCCTTTGCCCACAGTCGGCTGCGCCCAACATCAATTTTAAAATCTGAGTATTTTTGAAAAAAGTAATGTGTGGTTCGCCCTTTAACTATTTTTACAATATACGGCAAAGATTGGCCCGGCTCTTTTTTCACTAATAAATGTACGTGATCGGTTAATACTTTATAGGCAGAAATATTTATGGTGTGAAACCTAATCATTTCTTCAACAATTGTACAGACATACTGCTGCTGTTCCGGATTAACCAACAGTGGTAGTCGACCATATGTGGGGAAAACAACGTGATATAGCTTTGTTTTGTCTACTTCTGACAAAGATTGTTTTTCTTTCATAACACACAAAACCTTTATCATGCCTTCTGGCAGTTGGCAATAATAAATACCTAACCCCGCACTTCATGTGCGTGGGTTTAGGAGTTACAGTGACTAGTTCGCTCGAAACTGGAG
>DOSP01000044.1 GCA_003512175.1 Candidatus Kerfeldbacteria bacterium | reverse complement strand
GCACTGGTCTTCGGAACCAGGGACATAGGTTCGATTCCTGTCGAGGGCACAACAATATACGCCTCCGTAGCTCAGACGGTTAGAGCAGTCGCCTCTTAAGCGAATGGTCACTGGTTCGATTCCAGTCGGGGGCACCACTTCTTACTTTATTGTGAGAATAATGCCCGCAAGTCATCTGCACCGCCAGCGGTTAGATTCCCACCGTAATAGAGACGGTATTGATCTGTCGTGTCTTTGAGCAGTATCGTATCCGGATCCATCAGCGCATTCACAGTAGTTGCTGGTATGACGCGGCTACCAGACTCTAATGTAAAACTTCTACCATCGGTTGATATTGCTGAACGAATACGTAAATCACCAATTGATTGGTCGGCCGGCGGTGTGGTAAAAAATAACCGATACGTTCCGTCAGCCAACTCAACAACGTCGGGATCGTTAATTTGACCGCCGGTTGGGCCGCCGGAGATATCAATTTGTCCTTCGCGAGTCCACGTTGCTCCATTATCTGTGGAAACAGCAGTATGCACATTACTATTGGTTGTCGAGGCAACAAAATACATCCGAATCGAACCATCAGCCAGTTGGATAAGTTCAGGCACAGACACAAAATCATCCTCATCACTTTCGGCGAGTAAGACCACCCCACCAGTAAGCGAGCCAGTCTGTTCGGTGAACGTAATGCCGTCAGTCGAGGTGGCGCGGAAGAGGCGCTCAGTCATTGGTTCGGTGGTTTGAACCCCATAGATCATGAGGTACGTACCACCGGCGAGCCGCAATACGGAGGGGTTTTGTACCCCAGAATCACTGATGGTGGTCGTTACCGGTGATGACCAAGTAATACCATCACTGGAAACAGTACTCCACACGCCGCCAGAACCGATGTAATACATCCGGTATGTTGAATTATCTGGCATAAGTATCGTACACGTGGAAGTGAGGGGTCTTGGCGAGCCACTAAAGCTAAGTGTTTCCTTCGACCACTCGTCTGGCGGGTTGCTGATCGTCAAAGCATCCTCTAGGGTGGCGCTGGTGGAATCAGGATTGGTAACCGTAACGGTGTATGTTCCAGTTGCTAGCCCATCGTCAAACAGGGCCGTGATACTGGTTGCGCTATTGACGGTGGTGGTGTTGGCTGCCATATCATCAAGCATGGTGGTCGCTCCATCCTGGAAGGCGGTGCCAACAATTTCTAGAGTTGGTTCTAAGTCGGTGTAGCTGCTGCTGGGGGAGCTGCTCGTAACAGACAAAGGCTGGTCCGTTGTGAATTCTACTGGTCGAGAGTATGACCCCACGCTTGTAGAGTTATATTTAGCGCGAATGGTGATGCTGTACGTTGTGTTACCCTCAAGATTAGTAATGGTATAGCTGGGGGACGCTTGGTCGGTTTTAGTTGTTTTAGTGATGGTTTGTATGACCGAGCCAGCCTGCCTCACTTTAATTTGGTAACTATTAATTGTACCGCGTGGCTTACTGCTAATCTGCACCGTGGCGGCATCAGACGTGGTAGCAGTTATTGTGAGTGACCCCACCCGAGCAGGATTGGTTCGAAAAGATTTGCGTTTGCTGGACGGTGAACAGGAGTCGTCACTTTGGCAGGCTTGTACTTTAAATGTGTATCCCTGGTTTGAAATTAAGTGACGCGACTTCAGTTTCAACTTAGAGCCAGTTTCAACAGAAAACTTTTTTACCAGATCTCCGTTTGTTTTTGATACAGTTACTCTGTAGTGATCAGTATTTGTGGTAGCCTCCCAATGTAACGTTGCGCTACGGGCACCGATATCTGATACGGTCAGGTGAGAAACCGAGACACTAACAAGCAGACCCAGAACAGAGGGCCAAACTAGTTTTAGTAGCATGATCATAACTGAACTAGCTTTGTTTTAGACTATCTTTCAGCGCCTTGCCAGCTTTAAACTTTGGCACCTGCACCGCAGGCATTTGAATTTTTTGAGTCGGATTCAGTGGATCAACCCCCAGTCGGGCAGAGCGGAGGCGAGAAGAGAAACGACCAAAGCCAGCTAGATTTACTTCATCCCCCGCTTTGATTTGTTCGGTAATGGTTGTCAAAATTTCTTCCAATACAGCCGACACAGCTTTTTTGCTCAAGCCAGTTTTTTCTGCGACTGCAGAGATGAGGGCCATCTTATTCATATCTTCAGTATATTACCCAGCTACAACACGGTCAACGCGGGTCAAGCGAACCGTTTGGCGAGTGGCCGGGTCAATCTCAAGTAATACGGCATTAAACAGTACCTCACCCGTTTCAGCTGGACTAAGGGATCCAGGCAGTTGTGTTAAGAAGCGGTGCAAAACTTTGTCTTTATCCGCGCCAATTACGGAATCAGCGGCAGCCACAGAGCCTAAATCGCACACCAAACCAGTGCCATGATGCAGAATACGTAGATCAGCCGTTGGAACATGGGTATGCGTACCCACCACCGTTGATACGCGCCCATCCAGATACCAGGCCAAGGCTTGCTTTTCGCTGGTGGCTTCGGCATGCATATCAACCAGGACAGCGTTAAACTGTTCCGGAGGGTGTTGTTTAAGAATGGCGTCTATGCAGGAAAAGGGGCTATCGGCTTGCTGGGGCATGAACACTTGGCCAACCAGGTTGATCAACAACACTTTTTTTGTACCCACTTCAACAGTCATCCAACCGCGCCCGGCATTGCTGGCGGGTAGGTTCGCTGGTCGAATCACACGCGCATCAGAGCGTTTCAGATATTCAACACCATCTTTGTTATCCCACACGTGATTACCAGATGAGCAGTAATCTACCCCAGCGGCCAGTAATTCATTGACCGTATCGGTTGAAATGCCGTTCCCATGGGCCATGTTCTCCGCATTAGCAAACACCGCATCCACCGATAACTCGGCACGCAAGCCAGGTAGTAGCTTGCTTACAGCCGCTCTGCCAGCCTTACCGACTACATCCCCAATATACAGGAAGCGAAGCGAGCTCATTATCTGGCGTATTCAATAACCCGGGTTTCCCGAATAATGGTGACGCGGATTTCACCAGGGTATTTCAGTTCCTGCTCAATTTTTAGGGCAATATCTTTAGCGAGTTTTGAAGCAGTGTAATCATCCACCTGATCGGGACGCACAAACACCCGGACTTCACGACCAGCTTGAATGGCATAGACTTTATCAATGCCAGTAAAGGTCAGCGCCACGTTCTCTAATTCTTCTAACCGTTGGATGTAATTTTCGTAGGTATCTTTACGGGCACCAGGACGTGAACCAGAAATAGCATCAGCCGCTTTCACAATCACTGCCTCTAGAGTTGGCGGATAGTCATCGTGGTGGTACAGAATCGGGGCAATAATGGCGTCAGATAAACCAAACTTCTTGCCAATATCTCGGCCAATCTCCGGATGAGTACCTTGTACTTCATGATCAACCGATTTACCGATGTCATGTAACAAGCCGCCTTTGCGTGCCACGTTCACATCAGCACCGAGGTGTTCAGCCAGCATAGCGGCTAAGAAGGCTACCTCAATGGAATGACGTAATACATTTTGACCGTATGAAGTACGGTATTTTAACCGACCCAGAATAGAAACAAGCTTTGGTTCAAAGCCAGTTACGCCCACCTCATACAGAGCATCCTCACCGGCTTTTTTAATATCCAAAGCCAAATCACGCTTGGAGCGTTCAACACAGTCTTCAATCCGGGCCGGATGGATACGGCCATCTTCCATTAACATTTCTAAGGCACGTTTGGCCAGGTGACGACGGATCGGTGAAAACCCAGATACCACAATAGTTTCTGGGGTATCATCAATCAGAATTTCTACGCCCGTCAGCTCTTCAATCCGTTTAATGTTACGGCCCTCTTTACCAATAATCCGACCTTTCATATCATCACTGGTCAGGTGGACAGAGGTAGTAGTTGTTTCGGTGGCATGACTAGTAGAACAGCGCTGAATAATTGTAGCCATCAATTCATTGGCCTTCCGTTCCAATTCTTCGCTACCCTGCTCTTGGAGTTTGCGCAGGCGAGATTGTAAGGCATCTTCACTGGCCTCTTCTACCTGTCGTTCTAACAAAGTGAGCGCATCAGTGCGGCTGAGATTCGCCACTTTTTCTAGTTGGGCCAACTGCTCAGTTTTTATTGATTGCATTTCTTCTTTGATCCGTTCAATTTCCTTGGCTTTGTCTTGCAGTTTGGTCTGTTTACTTTCCAGCTCAAGCAACTTACCGTCGAATAAACTTTCACGTTTTTCGAGACGCAGTTGGGCGGCCTGGACATCTTGGCGACGCTGCGCCTCGTCTTGCTTGGCTTCTTCTAATACTTTGATGGCCTTATCTTTGGCCTCAAGCAACATGCTTTGCACTTTTGACTTTCCGTCTTGAATGATAGCTTCTGCTCTGGCTTCGGCTGAACTGGTAGTTTTGGCGGCTACTTGTTTGCGATACCAGTAACCAATGAAGGCACCAGCACCAATGCCAACCACAAGTAGCACAGGCCCCAGTACGATGGCGAGTAAATCCATACAAATTGAGAAATTAAAATACTACAGCGCAGGCAAACGTTGTGTTTTCCGAATGGTAATCAGAAGTGATTTTTTGCCTAACATAAGTGTCGAATTAACCGTGTCGGGAAATCAGAGGACAACAGCCCGACAGTGTCACCCTAGCACCTAGCCGATCACCTTGTCAATGATGCCGTATTTCTTCGCTTCTTCAGCACTCATGAACTTGTCACGGTCGGTATCCTGTTCAATGCGCTTGAGATCTTGTTTGGTATGTTTGGCGAGAATTTTGTTTAAGCGGTCGCGTGTACGCAGGATGTGTTCGGCTCTAATTTTAATGTCAGAAGCCTGGCCTTCCGCTCCACCCATTGGTTGATGGATCATCACCTCAGCATTGGGTAAGGCAAACCGTTTACCGATTGTGCCACCGGCTAGTAGTAAGGCAGCCATCGAGGCAGCCGTTCCAACCACTACCGTAGAAATATCACATTTCACGTATTGCATCGTATCGTAAATGGCCAAACCAGCCGTGACATACCCACCCGGCGAATGAATATAAATCTTAATGTCCTGTTTGGCATCTTGGGCCTCAAGAAACAATAGTTGGGCAATAACGCTGTTGGCCACCATATCATCGATCGAGGTACCAATAAAAATAATGCGCTCCTTCAGGAGGCGGGAGTAAATATCGTAGGCACGTTCGCCATCGAAGGTTTTTTCAATGACGGTTGGGATGAGGATTGACGACATAACCGGTTGGAGTAATTGCTAAGTTACCAGACATGGTGAAGCCCGCTGCTTTTTTGTGACCGCCACCGCCATAGAGCTTAGCAAATTCGGTGACGTCAAGCAACGGATTCGTGGTGCGCAGGCTCCCTTTAATCACGCCGGGCTCGGTCTGCGTTAGTACCAAGATGGCCTTATGGGCGGCCTCATCAAGACCATTGAGAAAGTTGGAGATACCTGAAACTGCCTCATCATCGGCATTGCACTCATGGATATCTTGCAAGGTGAGGACCGTGACTACCATCCCGGTTTTGGGATCTTCGTGCAACCGTTCCAGGGCGCGTCCCCATAATCGTAACGTATTGAATGGTCTGTGGTTGAGTGCATGTTTACCAATTAAGGAAAGGTTGGCACCTTTGGCAACTAACTTGGAGGCTACGTGCACGGCACTGGCCGAGGTTGCCAAGTTCGTTAAGTTGCCGGTATCCGTAATCAGGCCAGTCAGTAGACAAGTGGCAATGGAGTGGTCAACTGCACGTACGCTATCCAATAAATGGTAGACAATTTCACAGGTTGATGAGGCCGTGCTATCAACCAAATTGATGGTACCGTACCCTGGGTTAGTAACATGGTGGTCGATATTAATCAGGGTGTATGGGCTGGGTAGTTGTGTGACAAGCTCGGCGACACCGGCATACCGTAGGTCACCGGAATCAACCACAATTACCACGTCGACATCTGGTGACTCCCAAACTTCATTATGCGGACCAAGTTGATATGCGTCGGGTAGAAAGTGCAGATATTCTGCAGCTGGATCAATACAGAAATTTGTGACTGGTTTGCCTAACGTGGCGCAATAATGCCGTAATGCTAAACCCGACCCAATGGTATCACCATCCGGCTTACGGTGGGATACAATCAACACATGGTTGGCCTGGGCGATTGCGTCAATAATTTGAGCGTATGTTTTTTTAAACATAACGCATAACCCTACTCAATCTTAGGCAAACTGTCAAGCAGTTGTTCTATTTGAGCAGCCTTGCGTTCGGTGTCGTCGATCATAAAGCGAAAGCGTGGCACTGCACGAAAGGTAATATGGTCAACCACATCCTCAATAATATCCACGGTATGTCGACGAATCAGTTGTAAAGTTGAGCCGGCTTGATCATCGGGAACGATGGATAAAAAAACGGTACAGTAATGTAAGTCAGCCGTAGTATGTACTTTTGTGACACTCACAACAACACCAGGGGGGAGCTCGACCAAACGCATGAAGGCAGTGGCGAAATATTCCCGCAGCACCGAGTTAATTTGCCGCATGCGCTGGGTAGGCATATTAGTTGAGGGGCTCGAGACGGCGCTTCTTTTCTTCTGTCACATACACCTCAATGGTGTCACCTTCTTGTGGTGTGGTGGTGGTATCAAGGCGAATACCGCATTCATTACCAGTAGTGACCTCATTCACATCTTTCTTATTACTTTGGAGCTGGGCAATGGTGGCTTCGCCAATGACTTTGCCACCACGGACAATTTTCGAGATGGCTTTATGACGAATACTGCCAGACAGTACGCGACCGCCCACAATGGCATACTTTCCAGTTGAACGAAACACGGCCAGCAAGCGTACCTCCCCCACTTTAGTGTACGTGGTGTCTGGCGGCAGCAACGCTTCTAATTCAGCCGTAATATGTTCGAGCAGTTTGTAGATAATAGTGAACGTTTGCGCAGTGGTTTGTGTACCTAGGGCATAGTCGGCGGCAGCGGCAGTCATATCCACGTTGAAACCAATGAGCCGAGCTTTAGCACCAACGGCTTGATCAATATCTTTTTCTGTAAAGTTACCCAAACCGCGTTTCACGATTTCTATGGCAACATCTTTATACTTTAGTTTTTCTGCGGCTTCTACAACCGCTTCCAGTGAGCCCAATGTATCCGCTTTCAAAATAATTGGCAAAGCCAGCGTGCCGGTTTTAGTGACTTCCGTTTTGTGTTTGAGATAGGCAAAACTTTGGTACGATTTCTTCTGCTTGCGTTTCAAGGCTTTCGGATCATCGCTAATGGTTAAAATATCTCCAACCACGGGAGCATTTTTTAAGCCCAAAAACCGTACCGGTGTAGACGGGCTGGCTTCACGCAGTGGGGTACCACGCCAAGACGACAACGCTTTTATTTTTCCCATCACTTCTCCTACTTCCACAATGTCACCCACATGCAACGTACCGGTTTGTACTAGAACGGTGGCAATGGGGCCAGCATCTTTATCGATGCGAGATTCAATAATCGTGCCCACGGCGCTGCGGTTAGGGTTAGCTTGGATTTTATCTTGATGGAGGTCGGCCACCAGCAATACCATATCAAGCAACTCATCAATATTCTGGCTGGCCTTGGCAGAGACTGGTACACAAATGGTTTTCCCGCCCCAATCTTCTGGGATCAAGTTCACTTCCGATAAACCTTTTTTCACTTTCTCAATATCGGCGTCTGGTTTGTCAATTTTGTTGACCGCCACCACAAACGGTAGTTTGGCTTTCTCCAGAATACCAATCGCTTCAATGGTCTGGGGCTTTAGGCCATCGTCAGCTGCCACTACCAACACGGCTACGTCGGCCACATTAGCGCCGCGCGAACGCATAGCAGTGAAGGCTTCATGTCCTGGGGTATCAATAAAGGTGATGCTGCGATCTTTGTATTCAATTTGATAGGCACCAATCGATTGAGTAATGCCACCAGCTTCTTGACCAGCAATGTTCGTTTTGCGAATAGCATCGAGCAATGTCGTTTTGCCGTGGTCCACATGTCCCATCACTACAATCACCGGTGGGCGGGCTTGGAGTTGATGTTCCGTATCAGTTGCCAGTGCAGTTTTTAGCCGCTCTTCACGTTCCACTTCTCGATCATTCACTGTGGCTTCCACACGCACGGTTTTATAACCTTGATCTTCCGCAATGATCGTGGCCGTTTCGAAATCGAGATTTTCATTAATGGTGGCCATCACACCATTACGCATCAGAATGGCAATCACATCGGTCACCGGTTTATGCAGTAGTTCGGCAAATTGCTTAGTTGTAATAGGATCAGGCACTTCGAGGACACGATCAGTCGGCTCAACGGCAGCTTTCACTACTTGCCGTTCATGTACGAATAAACTTTTTCGCTGACTTTTCTTGCGATGTTCCTTAATGGCTTGAATCAACCGAACTGCGATCGTATCGTCTACTTTAATAGCACGTTCGCCAATATCAAAACCGAGCTCACTCACCAGTGGGAAAAATTCTTCCTTCGTCATTTTCAGCTCACGGATAATCTCGGTGACATTCATAGGGCATATAGCCTATCAGACTTGCCGGTATTTGCCAACAATCACCTTTATCGCTTTTGGCTTGATAGAAAAGGTAATTGGAGTCTTCAAGGTGGTAGTATGATCAAGCAGCACGGGCAAGATATTGTCTGGGTGTTCCAGGTGCACTTTTGTAACGGTGAGCTTGGTTGAGTGCGCGGGTGTAGCTTTGCGCAAAAAACCTTTAGCGGCCAGTTGCGGCTGCAATGTCACTTCAAGTAAACCAGTATTCAGCAACGTACATTCAGTGGTGTCGGCCTGAGTCACCACGGTCCATTGATCATTACAACGTAACCGCGTACCACGCGGTAGTTGTGCTGTGACCACCGACAGAAAAAAAGTTTGGTTCGCTTTACCTAGGGAAAGTTGCTTCGTGATGCGTCTAGATAAGTTGTTGCATCCTTCCACTGGGTCCAGCATGCCAAATAACGGTCCGAGCTGCGATTCACCAAATGGCAGAAAACCTAACGTGACATCATGATGCGCCACCACCTGCATGGCATGCAAAAATGTACTATCGGAACCAAACACCACAATCGTGTGTGCATCACTTTTGACTGCTTGGCCAATCAATTCTTTCAGATTACGCAGCGGTGATAACCGTTCAACACGACCATTAATGCCAAGCTCAATTACTCGGCTTTCTACCCGATCAAGTAAGCTGGAATACTTTTTATCAAGTACGACGGCATCGTACAGATAAAAAAACATATACTGCTAGGCAGTCACTTCCCCAGCTTGAGTACCCGTAGTGCATTGTCCCTTAATTACGGCGCCGGTTTCGACAGATAAAATATTGGTCGTGACATCCCCGAAAATTTTCCCCGAGGCTAGCAACTGTAATTGTCCGTGACAGCGAACATTTCCTTTTATTTCGCCCGAAACAACCAAGTTGTTCGCTTCCACATCAGCCTCCACCTTGGCGCTGGATTCAATCACCATGTCATCAGAAGTAGTCAGTGTACCTACCACTTCACCGCGCACGGTCACATGACCGGTTCCAACACACTTTCCTTCAACACGCACACCATCACCAATGATCGTATTCGGTTGACTGCCTACTGCCCCCTCCTTACCATTAAACATTTTTGTCATACCGAAGAAATATAACGCAAAGGTCTAACATTGTCTACCGGGCGTGGGCCTGTTAGAATAGCGCGGTATGATTAATCAATTCTCTCTCAAAAAAGACCTGACCATTTTTTTAAGTATTCTCGCGGTTGTGTTAGGCGGCATCATTGCATTGTATTTGTATGATGCAAAGACGAATGAAGTCAGTCGGTTAGCGGAACAGCTGTTCTCGTGGCTGATTGAATAATTTTACGACTCTTATTAATAGCTATAATTAGCTATTTGCCTCAGTAGCTCAACGGATAGAGCAGTCCCGTCCTAAGGGAAAGATGGGGGTTCGATTCCCTCTTGGGGCACCATAATCGCTTTGACAGTACATTAAAATTTCGATATAGTCCTTCAGCACTTTAACATGATGCGGGCCGGTAGCTCAGTTGGTAGAGCACATCCATGGCATGGATGGGGTCCGGGGTTCGAATCCCCGTCGGTCCACTTGTTTATTTGGGCCTGTAGCTCATCTGGTAGAGCGCGTCATTCGCATTGACGAGGTAAGCGGTTCGAGTCCGCTCAGGTCCACAACCCCGTTCAATATGTTCCACATGGAACTTTATTAGCTAAGACCCTGCGCGTAATCGCCTAAAGTAGAGACTTATTCTGCTGGGTAATTCAGGTATGTTAGCCACGATCGCACTCAGAGCTCCGATTGGATCTTTTAGCGCTGGTCCAGCGTTAGCTCTCAATTCTCTACCAATCCAACCACCCCAACTAGCTTCATCGGTTGCATGATAGAGTTCATGCTGTAGGACAAAATTTCGAGCCCGGGGTGGTAAGTCGTGGCGAACTGCCACATGCGATCCCACCTGGTAGCCAAAGTATGCTCCAAGTGACTCCTTCGTAAGGTAGCGCACAAAAATACGTCTATCACCCGCAGTTACAATTTCGGTAGAAACTACGGTTTCATTTGGACGACCGGAATTCAGCTGCTCAAAAATACGCTCGTCAGGAGAAGTGGTTTCCACATTTACATCGCCATGAATAGCTCGCTCCAGGTCTGCAATCTCCTGTTTAGTATCTAATTCATCCGCCGGACGCATTTCCTGCAAACGCTGATCTAGTGTTCGACCCGGCTCATTGGAGTCACTAGTTGTGACTTCCATGACTTCAGCATCAGCGGTTTCACGTTTATTTTTTGGTTCCTGAGTTGGTTCTCGCATGAGTACAGCCTAGTCTAGGTGTATAATGCAGTCAATGTCAGGTGATGATTTGTTCCATGTGGAACTAAAACGCCAATCATTTGCATAGTAATTTAAAAATAAACCTAATTTTAGAAGTAATATTGTGTCGCAAAATAAATATAGGATAATGGCCGTCACTAAAACTGTTCCTGTGGAACGTATTCTTAGGGTACTTGGTGAACATAACATTCAGTTAATTGGGGAGAATAGATGGCAGGAGGCCAAATCGAAACTGCCTTCACTGCCACCCGGCACCGAGAAGCATTTTATTGGTCACTTGCAAACCAATAAAGTGAAAGAAGTGGTCGAAGCGTTTGATTGCATAGAAACGGTCGACAGCCTAAAGTTAGCCAAAGCGATCAATGCCATTAATAAACCGGCTGACGTATTCCTGCAGGTCAACGTTAGTCAGGATCCAGCTAAACATGGTTTTTTACCAAATGAGCTTGAGGCGGCGCTCAGCCAAATACAACTGTTGAAAAACTTGAATGTCGCAGGATTGATGACCATTACGGCCAAACAAACCAAAGATCAAACTAGGCAGGACTTTAGGATGATGAAGCAGCTCCAAACCAAGTTTGGTTTGCAGGAGTTATCCATGGGGATGAGTGATGATTGGGAAATAGCGGTTGAAGAGGGGGCAACCATTGTGCGCTTAGGTTCTGCCTTGTTTGGACCGCGTATTTCTGCTAAACTCTGATCCCATGTCTACCGTCTTCTTATTAGTGATTCTGGTGTTTCTATCTGGTTTTTTCTCGGCTTTGGAGATTGCTTTTTTTTCGTTAAGCGAAGCGCGGTTGCGCAGCTTAATGGAGAAGCGCGGTAAAGTAGGCAAACAAGCCAAGTTGGTGGCCAAGATTAAACAGAATCCGCAGAAATTATTAGCTACCGTGGTTGTAGCTGACAACGTGGTTGATATTGCGGCAGCTGCCGTGGCTACAGCGGTTGCCATTAAATGGTTTGGCAGTTTAGGTGTAGGCATCGCCACCGGTATTATGACGTTCATCATTTTGATTGTTGGTGAGATCGTCCCGAAAGCATTGGCGCAAAAACATGCTGATCGGATTGCTCGCTGGTCCGCACCAGTAACAGCTGGATTGATTTATGGGCTTACACCATTGACGTTTATCTTTGAGGCGGTGGCACGATTGGTCCATCGCGTCAGTGGCGGGGAGTATCAACAAACCGTTTCCAAAGAAGAGGTGAAAGCCATGGTCTACATGGGCGCAGAGGCGGGATCGGTAGCAGTTGAAGAGCAAGAGATGATTGAAAACGTGTTTTCGTTAGATAATGTCACAGTAGAAAATATTATGACCCAGATGAGCGATGTGGTGACATTACATCTAACTCAGCCGGCTGAAGAGCTGGTGCATATCATGACCGAAACCGGCTTTTCGCGCTTTCCAGCGCACAGCGGCAACATTGATAGTATTTCGGGTATTATCTATTCGAAAGACGTCATGGAAGAATTAGTGGGAGTTGAAGGGCATCCAGAGAAAATTGATTTTAAAAAGTTACTGCAACGTGCTGTATTTGTACCGGAAGAAAAAACCGTCCTGTCATTATTGCGAGATTTTCAACAGCAGTATAAACATATTGCAGTGGTGGTAAACGAATTTGGTGAGACGCGTGGCATTGTGACCTTAGAAGATGTCTTGGAAGAGATCGTTGGAGAAATTGCCGATGAGCAAGACAAGTTACCGCACAACATTAAACGGATTAATACCAAGACTATTTTGGTGGATGCGGATACGACAGTTGCAGAAGTGGAGCGCGTGCTGGAGGTCGACTTACATGAGGAGGAACACAAGACTATTGCTTGGGTTATCCTCAAAGAACTGGGTGAAGTACCTGGAAAAGGGGACGAGGCGACCCTCCACAAAGTCAAAGCCATTATTGATGAAGCAGAAGAACATAAGATTAAGCGAGTGAAATTGATCAAAATCCGATAGGATGGTAACATACTGATATGGCTCAAACATTTACAGACGCAAATTTTAAGAGTGAAGTGCTCGATGCCAAGGTCCC
>DOSP01000104.1:23462-26050 GCA_003512175.1 Candidatus Kerfeldbacteria bacterium | reverse complement strand
ACACCTAACCAGCGGTCATCTTCGTTCTCGGGCGTGAACTTGAAGCTAATTTGGGTATCGGTGGGTGAAAAATCGAACTCCTCCATATCGCGGTTCAAGGTATATTGTTTGTCTTGGGTAAAATCGTACAGCACCTTAAAACCATCTTCAAATTCTAATACCGCTTTATCGGCATCGTTTGCCCAGGTAACATCTTCCACACCCTTAAACACTTGGTCATCCAGCAGAGTAATATTACCATTCGCATCAATGGTATAGAATTGACCGGTAACAGGATCGTAATATTGTATGGTTGAGCCATCGCCACTCAGTGTCACGTCTTGGGCATCACCGGAGTAAATGACCTGCGATAAGGTATTGCCACCTAAGGCTACCGTATCAATGTCTGGCAACGTCGTGATGGCATTCACATTCTCGTTCGCGTTACGGTTAGCGTTCAAAATAATGTCTGGCAAGGCGTTCAGATTCACTGCATTGACGTTCTCATTTGCCTCAGGGCCAGGCAACAAACTACGGAAGAATACCCAATAGATAATAAAGCCAATGATTACGGCAGAGACGAGTAATGTTGACGCCAACAACAACCGCCGTTGAGTTTCCGTTAAACCCGCTAACCACACTTGAAATCGTTCTACTTGATCTTGTATCCAATTCATAGATTAGGTATCAACCCAACACCGGTCAAACGTATCACCACCACTATACATGAAGCCCACATTAATGCCACAACTGGTAAACCCACAATTCCATCCCCTGAGGGTGGCAGTTGATGCAGGAGCTGTATAACCCGAAGCTGCTCCTTGAGATTCCACCGCTCCAACCCACTCTTCTTGGGTGTTTTTCTCGGTACAGAGTGTTTCGTGAATATCTTCTTGTTCATCTGTATCATCCGCATCGGCGATCACATACGTTCCACCTTTGGTAGAAATGTTCACACCAAATAACTTCATAGAGACTTTCGTATAGTAATTGCAGGCACAGGAATGAAATTGGGATTGAAAGAGATCACCCGCATCAGAGTAATCGCTGTAGTTTTTATCGGCACAATTTTCGGCCCATTCGCCACAATAGATATTTTGGCAGGAATAATCCATCGGATCAACCGGTCCGCGATAGCAAGCACCTTCCCCGTCACTGCAAGTGAACCCACGACAATAGTCACCATCGACAAAGCCTTGTGAACCGCAGGGAATTTCTTCACAATTCATTTGTGAGCTGGTATCAGGATCAGTACAGGTTTTGCCCTTAAATTTTGCACTATCACATTTGTCTAAATCAACAATGCTTTTTTCTGGAGCAATTACAATAACCGGTATACCTAACTTACCAGAGGTGAATTGTGGATTAATAAAGGAAAGTAAGATGAACGACAACAAGGCAATAGCTAAACCGATGATTGCCGACGTAATGATCTCTTTGGCTTCAGTGATGATTGATTCATTACCAGCCGCCGCAATCCAGCGTAATCCACCAAACATAATGAGCACAACCGCAATAATGCCCACGATGCCTAAGGCAAAGGCATAGACGACATTGACGTACTCGGCCAAACTGGAAATGTTAGCTTGACCACCAAATGGTTGCTCAAGTGTGTAGTCAATGTCACGTACGTAGGTAGGCGCCTGGTTGGTGGTTTGAGCCGACACCAAAAACGGCAGGAAGATAAACACCAAAGCGACAACCTTTCTCATGGGTGCTATTCTACCACTTTTTCAGAATAATTACAACCAACGAAATGAATCAATTTTCCAAGTGTTACTAACTTTCTTTAACGTTAAGCGGGCAGTGACATTGCTATATGTCGCATCGGCTTGGCCTACAGTGGTTTTCTGCCGAACTGCTACTTCTACGGTGGCTCCGGTGGCTCCATCGGCAAAGTCTGTTAGAGTCACGCCAGTCACGGCACTGGTTACGCTGGTAAATTTAGCTGTGGTTTGGCCGGCGTCGATAATCTTATCTGACTGTTTCGACATTGACTCTGTCATTAAATACCGTGACAGCTCAATATTTTCGAAATTGGTATCAGTGGAATACGATCCAAACCGTTCAGTAAAACTGCGGGCTGCTGCTGTAATGGCCTGTCGGTCATCCTGCTCTACCGGTTGAGTTGTTTCTGTTGTAGTGGTGTCGGTAGTGGAAGTCGTGGTTGAGTTGGTCGTCGTTGTCACATCCGTTGTGGTCGTCGTTTCATTGGTCTGTGTGTCTGTAGCTGGTTGGGGTTGGCGTAAGGCAATAATCAACAAAATCAGCACTGCCAGCAACAACACCCCTGCGGCAATAACGATACCGATAATAATCTTTTTATTCATACAATCATTTTACTGCTCATCGGCTGAATCGGCAAATTCTTTCTTGGACTGCTCAATTTCCAGCAATTGTTTCGGATCAGACGTGACAATTTGATCTTCGGTATACGACGCCACAACCTTAATGGCCACGTGGCGCGGACCGGCAAAAAAAATACCCTCACCCACGTTACCTTCTAAGAGCAAATACTTTTCTCCATCGGTGAGCAAGAAGGTTTTTTGAATATTATCAATGGCGGCCGGTGATTGCTTCAGCAAAATCTGTAACTGTGAGTTGGTGAC
>DOSP01000104.1:3939-23301 GCA_003512175.1 Candidatus Kerfeldbacteria bacterium | reverse complement strand
TTCCGGCAGCGTTTGACGAGGGCAAAAATGAATTTGGCGGAATCTTCATTCTGCATTAACCACCAGGCTTCATCAATCACCAAAATCCGTTTTTTTAATTTCGACCGAACGATGTTCCAGATGTAGTTGACGATGGTATAGACACCAATTGGCCGCAGTTCGTCTTCTAGGTCCCGCACCGAGAATACCACCAATTGATTATTCATATCAATGTTCGTGGGGCTTTCGAACATACCGGCAAAGGTACCTTCGGTATATTTTTTCAGACGTAAGACCAAATCTTTACTGCCGTCAAAGCCTTCCAAAATCGATTGAAAATCTTTTAACACCGGTGCTTCCACCTTGGATAAATCTGCATCGGCGGTAATATCTTTTTTGGCGTAGGTCTCAATCAGGGCACGATCTAAGATAGAATCTTCTGCCGCTGTAATTTTACCAAGCATGATGCGCAGCAAACCCTTAATGGTGATAACCGCCGATCGAATAATGTCGGCTGGACGATCTGCCCCACCCACTGGTCGGGGTAAATCAAACGGGTTAATTTTGGCATCAGAGTTTAAGGAGATATTGATGAAGGTGCCACCCACGGAATCGGACAAAAATTTATACTCATTCTCTGGATCAATAATAATCACTTCCGTGCCCATCATTAGACTGCGCAGTACTTCTAACTTTACGGTAAAACTTTTACCAGCACCAGACGTAGCAAACACCACAGCATTGGCATTCTGCAGCTTGAACCGATCAAACAGAATTAAACTGTTGTTATGCCGGTTAATCCCGTAGAGAATACCGTTATCAGTAGTCAATTCAGCTGAAATAAAGGGGAACGATGAGGCGCAGGGTGAAGAATTCATATTGAAATACACTTGTACTTCGTCATTGGCCAGTGGCATGGTGGAATTAAAGCCTTGTTCAGCCTGATAAAACACCCGTTTAGCCACTACTAATTTGGAACCAAACTCGGAATCTAACTTATCCATTAAATCTTCCAGATTTTTTTCATCATCGGCGTAGACAGTGACATACAAAGCATACTGAAAAAACTTTTCGGTACCTTGGGTTAAGCTATCGCGCAATTGCTCAATATCTTTTAAGGCCGTTTCTTTCACTGGATCGCGTGGTGCTCCTTTTTCCGCATCAGACACCAGTTCAGCTTCTAAGGCACCGACTTTCTTTTTGAGTTGTTTCAAAATAACGGCTGGCTTGACGGGGTAAAAAAACATCCCCACATCTAATGGTACATTCATCATCACAATCGATGAAAACCAACCAACGGCAATATAGCGGGGGTACGTCACCACAAACATGGTGGAGGCAAATCGCCCACCTAAATCAACAAAGCGCGGCTTAATTTGAAAGGCCGCCGGAGCGATGAGATCTAAAATGGAGCGCACCCCAGCTTCATAGGCCCGCGCCGCTTCTAACAGCTCGCGGGCTGCCATGGTTTCTTCCTGCTTGTGCTGCTGTTCAATGGCTAATTCAGCCTTACTTTTGGGCTTGAGGGCTGAAGTAGGATGTTTGGCTTGCGCTTGTGCAGCGGCTTGTTTGAGATCGATCATGTGGTTTGTTTCAAATCTGGTTCTAGACGCAGTTTATCTAAACCTGGCATCTTGCGATTCGACCCGCGGGTGGGGTTATACAGTTGATAGTACAATTCAATCAGCCGTTGGGTGTCTAATTGGGTGACTTGCAAACCAATCGAGGTTAAGCCACTCGCCACAATACTGACACGTCGATCCAGCTCTTTTAAGTATTTGGCAAATTTGGCATCAGCTAATTTAATTACCCGAGCCGGAAAAATGACTTCTTGAGCCCGTGAAAACCAGTTTTTCCGTTTCTTGCTAAACGGTGAATAGGGAATAACTACGAGAAAACGCTTTTCCATGATTTCTGAGAGCGTGACCAATTCTTCAATATACTGGCGGTAATCCAAAGTTTGCATTTTCAGTAGTTCATTGGTTTGATCTTTGGCTAACTGCTCTAATGAAGTGAGGTAATTACGAATGTCCAATTTACGTGACTGAATGACAATCTGAATTTCAAAATCGAGTGTATTCAGGAATCCGACATACCCTTGAATAATGGCTTGCTGTTCATCTTCCCCTTTCAAGGCAAAGTTAATCGACGACACGTCTAATACTGCCCGCAAGGTACCATCTTTCAGAATCACTACATCTTGTTTGATTTCGGCAATATAGAGCCGTTGCTGGGTGGGTGGAGCCAAGGCTTTCTTTTTTTTCGGTGCAGTGGTGACTTGAGCCATAGTTATTGCCGTGGTGGTGGTTTAATCTGCTGTGCCGTTTGTTCTTGCCGTAAGCGTTCAATATCTTCTGGTGAGTACTGCCCCTTGGTATCCACAATTAAGGATAATTCAGCAATATGTTCGGTGGATACGTCTGGTTTAGGCGTAAACGGTTTCTTGCCTTTATCTTTTTTATCTTTGCGCGCCATTTTCACCACGATTTGCTTATTGATTTGGCGTTGCCACAAAGTAAGTTTTGGACGTTGCAGAGTTTGAATTAAACTCAAAGCAAAATTATGAAATGGTTGACCGTTGACTTTGGCGAAGGCAAAAATAATGCCAGTGCCCAGCGTAGGCAGAGATAAGATGACTAGTGGCACGGTACTAAACAGTGAGTACCAAATAAAAATAATGCCCGCTGTGGCCAACAAAATAATGAATTGCCGTACTGAAATTGGTCCAATGACTTTTGACTCGACCTCGATAAATTGTGGAACAACAAATTGCATGCCAAAAAAGAATAATTAAAAGCGTAAACGCTTATTTAAATCGGTAATGGCGTTAAATTCCGCCACGGATAAAGTTGGAGTACCTTTAGCCTCTCGTTCGGTAATGAGATCAGTCACCGCTTTACCGCTGCCAATGGATTCGTTGCCTAATTCCAGATACAGTTTATTCAATGGTGATTGTTTGAAGGCATCAATCCCCTCGGCTTCTTTGGCAATGGATTCTTCCGCTAACAATGTAATCTGATCATGAATCCGGGCAGCTGCTTGTACCGGATCAGCCGATATCCGCCGGAACTCGATGGTGTTCATCTCTCGTAATTCATCAATGGGGCCCATCACCATGGATGGTTGCAGTTTCACATCATCCACCATGGGGCGCCGCTGCGTGCGGGAGCGTTTCAGTTTGGGCAGAAATGATTTGGTGGGCTCTACCTTTGGCGTAATGGGCTGTTGGGGTAATTCACGAATTACCCCTACGGCAGGCTGCCCAACAACGGGCTGCTGTTTGATTTGCGCCAGCGTTGGCTTATTGGCTAATTTTGGGGCGGCACCAGTTTTGGTACGTTTCCGCGGTGCCACATGTTGTTCCACGCTCGAAATAATGGCCTCAATGTCAGCAGAAGGAAATTGCAAATCAATCAAATATTGTTTCAGTTCCATGGTGTCCCGTAAACCGCGCAACACAGATACCACCAACTCACCAAACCGTTTATCTTGCTCTGGCGTTTGGAAAGTTAACTCGAGCTGACTCTTGAGATCTGCCACCACTTGGTCATAGTTCGTTGTAGCACTGGCGATCACACCGCCGCTATGCAGTTGCACTTCCGCTTCATCTTGCTCAGTAAAATGGTCAGGCCCCTTGGTGGCGGAAATATCTGGGCCAGTGGCCGTATCTGGCTTAAAGTTGAGAGATGTTTTCGCAGTAACGGCTGCTACCCCAGCCCGTGGCTCCAGGTCATGCAGATAGTGCGGGTCGCGCCAGCTTTGCTCGCTCGCCAATTTTTTATAGGTTTTCATAATACCCTGCAGTTGCTGTTTGAGTTTTTCATCGTCCATGACTACTGTACCATAAATAATCTTACCCGTCTTGCCATCATCAGTATCAATGGCCACCTCTTCTTCAATACCGTACTGTTTGGTAGAGGAAATTTTCAATTGATGATACACCTGAAATAATAAGCGCAAATGTTTTTTCTCGTCGGCGGATAGCTTAGTAGCATTGTCATTTCTTTCAAAAAAAGCCTCATGCCGACTTTTCATCAACTCTTCGCTGGCCATAAATTCCAAATACTCCGCAAACCAATTTTTGATTGTGCCTTTGGCTTGTTTGATTGCTCGGAAAAACTCTGCGGTCGTAATGACTTCTTCGTTTTGCAAAAGAGCATCGACCAACTGTTTTTTGAACGGATCGCGCTCTTTGAACAAGTTAATATTCACTAGGCGTTCACGGAGCCGTTCAGTTAAGCACAGCTCTACCAGATCATAATTGTCGTTTGGTATCTCATGCCGCTTTTGTAAGTTCAACAAAGCGGTGATGCCCGACTGAAATAACGGTAACGTTTGTTCGAAGGTGGTATGTGCCGGCAACGTGATCCAGCCAGTTTCTTGCAACAGCAGGTTGATTTCAGCGAATCGGTCTGGGTAGCTCATCTTAAAACCCGGATTACGGCCTAACCATTGTTGCGTGAACAGACTATCACGTAACAACCGCTCAATATTTTCAGCCACAATCTGCTGATGCCAATATCGCACGACGGCCGCGTAGATATCGGTATCCGTTAAGTCGATGATAGTGAAGTGGTGCTCAGGAAATTTGGTAGGCATACGTATCAGGATAATTAGGCGGCTTTACGATGTTCTGCAGCAACTTTTTCGGCAATGCCGTAGAGATCACCTTCCACACGATTCTGGGCCGAGGTAGCGTCCTTCCAATATTTGATGGCTTCTTTAGCCTCACGAGCTTGAGTTGAGGCCGCACCAAAGGTGGCATCAACTAACGCTTCCAGCTCTTTACCGTATTTGCCAGAATTTTTTGTAAAAAAGTGTTCACCAGCGCTATTATTGAGCATACCTTTTTTGGCCGTATCCACCAACCGAGGTAATTGCTGTACCAGTAAGGCCATCGCGGCCGGATCTGGTTCCCATTGCTGTTCACCATTCACCATCTTATAGCCACCATACGCTAAACGATTACCAGAACGAGCAATATTACTCATACCGGCTTTAGACATTTCCACATAGCGCCGTTCACGATGTTCTTCATCACCACGCCATTGATACGAACCATTACGTTGCGTGACCGCTTCGGCATAGGCCCAGTGGTTAATATGCTTGGCTGATTTCGAGGCTTGATCAAAAGCGGCTAACACCATCTGCTCCCCCACCCCGGTTTTTTCTTGAATCATTTTAGCTAATTCTTGCATGCCATCAAAGTTTTCTGATAATCCCACAGCATCCATCATTTCATTCAAGTGCCCTACCGAGGCAGCTTGTTGAATTACACCCAAGGCAGCGGCTCCATCTTTTTCATGCAATTTGGCTTGCAGCAATTCTTTCAAAACATCTTCGTTTTCTTCACCGGCATATTTTTTTCGTTCCAGCGCCAAAGCCTCTTCAGTGGCTTGGGAACCTTCGTAATCAATCACCGGTGCATAATGATCGGCTACCTCTTTTTTCTTATCCCGAATAGCTCCCTTCATTTTATCCAAGGCTGCTTGCTGGCCACCCGTTTCGGCTTTGATGAAGTTATCCAGTTCTTCTTGGCTGGCTTTGACTTTGAGTCCTTTCAAGTCTGTACCTTCGCCCATTAATTCTTTATAGCGATCACGTTTGGCTTTGCCTAATTTGCTTTCCAAATTTCCCGCCAGGCGAATATTTACTTCACCATCCTGATTAGTTGCTTCCTTTAAGGCATCAATTTCTTCCGTTAATTTTCTGGCTTGGTTGACATCGGTGGTTTTGGAACGTTCCTCCTGTAATTGTGTCAACAAATTTTGCGCCATAGTGGCTGTTTCGCTGCCCGTTGTCATGTTCCAACCTGACCCATTATTGGATGCACCGGCTACTGCCTGCTGACTGGCTTTATTTTCTTTCACGCGCCGATCACGATCTTCCACTGTTGTCCACTCATTTTGTAAAGTGGATTTCGTCTCCTTCAATTCTTTTTCTGTTTTACTAGCCTGATCTTCCATAACGCCAATTTCTGCGCCGGCTTCCTTAAATTTTTGATTACCGCGCCAGCGGGTGAGCATGCCGCGGGTGCCTTTGCCCCAGACGCCTTGCTTACCCATCACCGGAGTATACTGCTCATAGGCAAAATCGGAGGCCCCTAACCAGCCTTTCACGAAGTTACCTTTTTGCGCACCGGAAAAGGCTTTGGTATACCCTTCCACTACCCGTTTACGTTTAATATCTTCTCGTTTATGTTTAATTCTATCCCAATTCCGACGCATGTTTAAATCATATCCGGTAGCCTGATATAGCCGATCAGCTCGATTGGCAATAGCTGCGCCTCCTATTACTCCAGCTACTACCGGTGCGGCTTTGAGGGCAAATTTACTGATGCCTTGCACTTTACTAATGGCGCCGCCTAACTCGCTGGCGTTTTGTTGGGCCATTTGCATACCGGCCATCAGCATCATGGTGGCAATAACGAATCCGGCAATGAGCGTGGTGTTTAAGGCACCGGCACCACCTGCTTGCGCATCCTTCACCGCTATGTCTTGCACGGCTTCCGTAGCCGCCACGCTGCCTAAACCACCGGAATCGACCGATTTGGCGGCAATAAACATACCAAGCCATAAAAAGAACATGCACAATGGGCCAACAATCACATAGCGGGTAAACATTTCCCACCACTGGCTGGAAAACTTTTCGGTTTGCGGAAGCACGCTTGAGGCAAAGGCCAACGGAGATAACACGGTTAAAAACCAAATCATCACTAAGCGGCCAACTAACACCACCACATACACCATTTGCACAATGAACATGGTCACTAACATGCCACCGGCGGCTAGGAGTGCCACAAACCGTTCGGTAGAACCCTGTACCTCTGTACCGGTAGTGGGATCAAGCTTGCTTTCAAACTGCAAGATCTTATTCAGCTGAAAGGCTTCAACCATACCTACGGTAGCAGCATCTTCAATGGCGGCCACAAAGGTGAGCATCACCACCTGTGACGCATCCACAATAAAACCACAAATGGCTCGAGAATAATTCACTAAAATAGCGGCTAACACCATTTTCGGCAGCAATTTTTTCCAGGAATAGGCTTCAATGCGGAACAATGTCCCAAAGGCAATCACCAACAAAATGACAATAAAGAACATGTTGGCAAGATCTCGCACTACCGACCAGGCCTCAATAATAACCGGTAAATCGGTGAAATTGTTCAGCTGCGCCACATACACCAACAACTTGGTAGCCATGGTGGCCAACCAACCATACAGCACGATACCGAGGTAATACAACAACCACGACAGCAGAGTAAGTACCACATCCCTTACCTTTTCGATACCACTGTCAAACCAGCTGGCTTGAACTGGTAGGGCAACACTGAAACTAACGAACACTGCCACACTAATCAATGCCAACGATCGAACGGGTAGAATGAATAGTTTTTTCACAGCGGTTTTAATTTGACGCATCGACGCGGATAGTTAAACTGGTTTCATCATACGATTGGCAGCTGGCCATAATATCCGTAGCCCCTACAGTATAGCGATGGTCTCCAACATCGGTCCAGGTGGCATCATTATCGGTGCACTCCTCTTCTGTAGCATAGCTGCCCGTACTGCAATCACCATCATAGGCACCCGAACACCAATTCCAGTTATCGACCAACACAATCTTTGGCTTAAATTCACAGAACTGGCCAACGTCGGAACAGTCATCGGACGTATAGCAATAGCGCGCACCATCAGCTGGGCTGCAACTATAGGCGTGGGCGTAGGTATGAATGGTCGGCTCGGCTTCCCAATTTTCGGTGGTGGGTTCGGAACCATCGCCCCAGTCGATGTAAATTTTACTTAACGGTTTTTGCTGTTCGTCCACATTGGCCGTAAATTGAAACGTCACACTTTGGCCATTGCCGATTTCATAATTACCCACGTCAAGAGCGGAGTTGTCATCAATGGTTGAACTGGTGACGGATGGCAACACACCACAGTATTCTTCTTCGCTGCCTAAATCGCCAGTGCGTTCATTGTTGGTGCACTGCTCCATGTTATCAAACACATTACCGGAACCATCATCCCAATAATCGGAGATGGTATCACCGTTTTCGTCAACGGTGTTATATGGCGTAGAAACATAGTTTAACAGGTAGAACGAATCGATGTTGGCAAAGACATGCTTTAAGCGATCACGCCCTTCACCAGCCACAGCCGCCACTTGATCATCAAAATTACTGAAGGTGGTGGCTTGCTGGCTGAATTGCCCATCAGCGCTAATCACTGTATCACCAATGCCCATACAGATGCCATCACCACAGTCATCATCACTGGAACACGAATCACCGGCATTGCCAGGGCTCCCGACACAGGCCGTGGATTCGCACTCACCAATACAGGACATCGGGTGTCCACCACGAATTTGAAGCGTATCACCGGTCATAGCCACGGAGGGCTGCTGACCAAGCGTGTTCCAAGAAAAATCTGGGCTGGTCCAATCGGCAGCACTGGCGCCAATATAATCCCACTCGGTGGGATCACCGTCTTGGGTACTGACAGACCCATACGGTTCATTCGGTTCATCTTGCGGAATACTGACATCCTCACCGTAATTGATCTCGTATCCAACCGAGTTAGTACGTGCTGCCCAAGCTCGTTCATCACCAGTGGCACTGACCGATTCGGCCACCAAGGCACAGCTTTCTCGGGTTTGGACATCCACATACATCCG
This sequence comes from Candidatus Kerfeldbacteria bacterium, assembly GCA_003512175.1. Classification (GTDB taxonomy): domain Bacteria; phylum Patescibacteriota; class Patescibacteriia; order UBA9570; family UBA9570; genus UBA9570. The sequence goes on along the minus strand of DOSP01000104.1, from coordinate 14,646 downwards.
ATCTTCAAAGGTGGTTTCTACCATGGCCCAATGGAAATCAACCGGGTTATCTTCCGTATCAATCGCCGCATAGTACTCTAACACGTAGACCGCTTGGATATAGCCTTCATCATTAAAGTCGACATACAAGCTTAAGATATTTCCACCATCGTGACGGCCATTCAACGTATCGTCATCATCCTGATCATCCGGATCTGGCCAAATTTTGTTGTTGCCAGATTCTTCAATATCGTTTTCGGTAAAGCTAATAATGTCCGCAGTTTGGTTAGTGATGTCGTCCTCATAGAATTCGCTCCAGAAACTTGAATGGTTACTCTCAATATCATACCAGACATTGCGATTTTCAATGCCTTTGGCACCAGCCAGATATTTAACGGCATGATCAACACACCCAGAATCACTCCACTCCTCCAAATCATCATCGGATATGTCACTAAAACAACGACCACCAGTTTCGTCGCAAGAAATATTACATTGGCCGTCATCAATCTGGGTACCCCAATCAAAGTTACTCCAGACAAAGGTATAGACAAGATCGAGACCATGTTGAGACGACTTGGGAAAACTTTCTTCGGTATAGGTATCCAGCTCCATATCATGGTTGTCATACAAGCCCCAGGTATAACACCCAAAGCCAACAATATCATCGCCATCACGAGCCGAGTAGCAAGTTTCATTCCCATTTTTGTCTGTTACCACATTCCCGGATTCATCATATTGAATGGCTCCCTGGGCTAGGTCAGTCAACCAAATCTTCCCCGACCCATAGCCCAAATCTTGGTCTTGCCCCCAGGCTTTATACTCAGACCGGCCACCTGCACCATCACCAGCTGAACCGGTGAAAAACTCAAGAGATTCTATTTCGCTAGCATGAATGTTCCGCATTAGTTCATTGGCTGGCAGCCGCACCACTACACCACGTTCAGCGGCTCCCCAACGTGCTTGGTTGTTGGCATCAATTGCTACAGTAATCAAAATAGCTAGGCAGGGCGGTGTAAAGCTTAAAGCGCCAGAAACGATACAAGTGGCCGCCACAGCTGTTATTAAACCATTATCTAAATAATCAGCCAAAGCATTCTGATAGGCGGTTTCATAGGGATCGGGCATATCCCAGGTAAGCAAGCGAGCCTCATACGGGTTATCATTGGTTACACTGGCCACACTGGCGCACTCACTGCTTGTCTCGCTATCGTGATAGCCGCAGGACGTATTACCAGATTCACAGGCTAACGAGGCACAGCTATAGGTGTTGGTGGTATCGGGTGTTTGACACTGGGTATCAGTTGAACAACTACGGGTAGACCGCACTTCAGCACCCGTGGCGCCATCCACATCATAGAAACAATAGCTGTCAGCCACCAGGCTGCTGTATTCCGAATCATCATAATCGGCATAATGATCATTACCAGCTCCGTCGGATGCAGTGGTTTGAATATCGATACAATCACCGGTATCTAAGATAGCGGTGTTGTTCATGATATCCGTTTCATCACTCCAGGTCCCACCAACGGAGGGATCTTCACAATCTTCTTGCGTGGTATAGGTGGTATCACTACAACTGCCGCCGCCTTGCCAAGTGGCACAATCTAGTTCGGAATCTTCAACCACACCGCACTGCCCACCACTGGTGGTAGAATCTTCTTCATAGTCATCCGTGAGATCATCGTGTTCCTCAATCCGGGAGGCACTGTTGGTATCGTCTAATTTATAAATGCCTCCCTGGAAACAAGTACCGCTGCCACAGGTGGCACCTTCAGTACAAATCGGGGCGCCGCCCCAATCGTTGGCCGCATTACCGTCACCGTTGTAATCGTTGGCACTATCTCCAGAATCGTAATCACCGGCATCACAGAAGCCCGGATGTTCTAAGCCTTTGGAGACTAAGCAATGGTAGACCGAAGATCGGCCAGAATAGCCTGAGGCTTCACGCTGTACCAACGAAGTTTCTCCTTCTAACACATCCATCGGCCACCAGGTAATACACCGGTTGATATTCAACGGATCTACTTCCAAACAATACCCCTTCCAGCCTTGGAATTGCGTACCAGTTTGTTCAACGTAACTGCATTGTGTACTATCTTCTTCTGGATAGGCCCGACAAGTGCGGCCAATGGGATTTAAATCTTGATTGACTTCCAGTACGGGCAAGAGTGACACGTTATCAATTTGGAAGGAATTGCCGTCGGAGCCTATAAATTCTAGCGCGGTGGTTACTGTCGTGAGACCCTGTTCACCGGCATCTTCATCAATAGCCAATTGTTCAGCCACGATTGGACCCAGGGTATAGGTTTCCATGTCTGTGCTGAATTGGAAGATGTCGATGTTATCGATAATGCTTTCGAATAGGTCGTCAATAATGTTTGTATCAGCCGCCCAATCTAATGATGTGGAACCTGTTGGATCATAGGAATAGGTATCACCGCCAGTGGCTTCAGTTAAGCCATCATAAAAATTTGTACATGGATCGTCATCATCAGCATCACCATCGGCACACTCATACGAACCACTGGTAATCACAAACACCGGCAAATTGGCGGCAATAGCCGCATCTTCTGCTGAACCACGACCAATATCATTACTAATTTCATCGCCCGTATCGGTCACTACTACTAAGAACTTCTGAGCATTAGCGCGATAGGTGAGAGACTCGCCATCAAATAAAGAATTATTAGCCACCTCATAAATAGCATTGGTTGGGTCAACGGTGGAACTTTCCGCCGACATTGCATTAACGGCTGCCTGGAAATCACTCACATCGCTGGTGAAATCTAAATCAATATGGTTCCCTCGATCATCTGTAGCACTCGCATCTGTACGATCGTTATCATCCATATCAACTAAAGCAAACTGGGTATCAATGCCGGCACTGGAGAGTTGTTCGGCCAAGTCTGGCACAGCCGTCACCACCGCGGTAATTTCACTTCCCATCGAACCAGAGGTATCGATGGCAAACACGATATCGGCTTCGCCAAAGCCATTCACAAAACAATCTTTTCGTTCTAGTTCGTCGCCAGCGGCATCGCCAATGCCGGAGTGGTTTAAACAAATCGACACGGTAGATGGTGTACCGCCTTCATCGACTCCAGTGAAATCTGATACGTAGCGGGCATCGAAGGATAAGGCGTAAGTGCCATCGGCCGTCACATTATCGACCAGATCATAGCTGGCTCCACCGGCAAAGGCTTCGTCGGCCGCGTCACTGCCTACTTGGAGCACGTTATTCAAGTCGATATCAGCACACGGTGCTGGACAATTTTGGTAGTCTTGGAATTGCGTCACAAAAATACTGGAATCATCACCCATCGGTTGCCAACCGGCATTGGTATACGAATAGGCTGACCCGCCTTCAAACGGCCAGTAGGTACCAAAGTTTGGACTGTTTGGACAGAACGCTAATGTGGCGTGTAACGGGTCCGAGGCTTCAAATGATGTTCCCACATTACTGCCAGATTCATCCACATAGACAAAATCGGCATAGGTCAGCTCTCCGTCTGGATCACTCTCTACTTTGGTTTTTAAGCTCGTCGAGAAACAGTGCCCTGGATCACCGGCGCCAGATGGATCGGTAGCATTATTAATACAAGGCAAGCTGGTATCAGCATTGGTACCGGCGCAGTATAACTGTTCGAAATCATTAATTTCAATCAGATCTTCGCCAGTAGACGAACCTGATAAACCAACTTCCGGCATCCAGCCATAGGGGTAATAGCCTTCGGTACTAAATGGAATGGTACACGTGCCGGTGTCACCTTCGCCATAACAGTCATCCACTGTACTGCATGACGCTGAACTATCATTGCTGCAGACACCCGCATCACAGCTAATGGCGGTATTCACACAATTGGCATCACTGCTGCAGCGCACGCCATCACTGGGGCCACCATCACAATACAACACATCATCCCAGGTTAACCCCACTTTACTATACCCAGTTAAGTTACGAATGGCACTTAACTCATCATTATCACCGTTGGCAGTACTGTAATGAATGTCGGTACTGCTGGAATACTCGTCGTACTCACCCGGTTTTTGCAGACCATCAACTAAATTACTCGAACAATTCCCATCCTCATCTAACTCATCACAGCGGTTGATTTCAGAACACTCACTAGAAACTGTCCCATCGGCATTTTCAATCAGGCTTGATGTTACACAGGAGATCCATTCACTACAGACCCGATCTTTTTTCACTTTCAGCACCGCGTTGGTATCACAGGCGTCAACCACATAGCGACAGGAATCGGAATTAGGTGACAGTAAGCAGGTGGTGCAATCCAGACCATCTTGGGCATAATTTTGCGTATCCGATGTGGTATCACGGAAGGCCACGCACCCACCATCCGAGGTAATTTCCCCTTCTTCGGTGTCTTGATTGATACACGTATTCGTGCCGTCTTGTTGTTCACGTTCAACCGTACCATCCACGGTATAATCCAGGTAGTAGTATTTATCCACTTCTTTCAAACTAACGGCATCAAAATAAATGTCATTGCTAGAATGATTGACGATGAACACAGCCGCTGTGGCTGCTAAATTTTCCGTCCAGGTTCCACCGAATGTTTCACATGGCACCCGGTTGGCAAATGTAGTATTGCTGCATATACCTTGGTCAGGGATGGGAACAGCCGTACCCAAACCAAACTGGCCTTGAAAGCGGTACCAATAACTTAATCCATCCGTTTCATCACCACCATCTTCGTAATCAACCGTGGCATGATCGGCGGCGAGATAAAGCGTAACGTCATCTACTGCCATCAGTTCGTTATCAATATCGTAAAAGTGTACACCAACGCTAAATTCGGCTGGAGTATTGCTACCATCATCAAGGTAATCTTTACTCATTTTCACCATAGCTTGCACGTTGTAGGTTTTATCGACCGCTATGGTGAGCGCATTGGTTTGTTCCACCACGCAATCCCCCGCTAATTTCAAGGCTGAGGCTCCATCATGCGCTACTAACGTTTCACCAGTGAATGAGGTAATAACTGCATCAGCCGTGGTGCAAGACGTACTGATATCAACTACGCCATCGGCATCTAAATCAATTTCGGTGAAACTTTGGTCATCTTCATCATCCACAATACCATCGCCATTCGTATCATCATTGGTCTCGGTCATGTTGTACGGAATCATCCAGTTATCTGGAAAACCATTAGGTGTACCGTCGGAGGCATATTGCACATTATCATCATCTAAGACATCGTATTCAAAACTCCAATTAGAATTTTCTTCCACAATGTTCGGACTATACGGATCCATATATTCGGAACAACCGGATTGATCATCAGGACACGCTCCAGCCCAACCAAAGTCTGTGAGCACATTGCTTAACGATACCCCATCATCTGTGTAATCAACGTACTGGTGCACGCCATCATCATATAAATCCACATCGTCATCGATCGATGAAATACAGCGCGGCCGGCCATCAATTGATTCATCCCAATCCTCCGGATAGCAGTCAGCGTCCTGGCTGCAGAGTGTTCCCACTTTTTCATCAAGTGCGGTGCCATCGGTATCGTGGTGTACGCTATTGCTGTTACACACTCCACCCAGTGGTTGAGAAGCATAATTTTCACCGTAGCCGAAGAAATCGTATTGCAGTGGACAATCTGGTTCCGATGCAGTGGTATCAAGCTTAAACCAACCAGTAAAGGTGTTGCTCGATGTTGTGTATTCCTTCAGCTCACATAATTTTTCACCAGGATCTTTGAAGTAGACTGTGCCGTCATACTCTGAAGTATATTCACGACATGATAACTGTGGTTGTTCACACAACGTTGAACTGTAGGAGTCGGGTAAATCCAGTAAATACTCCGACTCATAATCAATAATTTCACCAGTGCGATCATCGACATCCGCTAGACCAAACTCCGTGCAACCCATCACGGTTGAAGAACATTCATTATCTTCGTTATACACTAACGTCACTGGCTGATCATATTGAACAATCACATCATCTTGATCGTACTCATTATCTAAATTGTAGGCTTCTGTAAACGGATTGGCGGATTGCTGGGTGGCCAACATGGCTTCACAGCCAACTGCTGAATCTTCACATAACCGTTTAAACGATTTCAAGTAGTGATCGTTATTATCCCGATCTTCATAGAGCCGACAGCCTTCAAAATTATTACAGGCCCGAGCGGAATCTTGAATAATGTACTGGCTATTGGATTGGCTCAGTACAACAGTATCAATGTAGGCTTCACTGGTGCCCGCCGTGCCGGTGTATTGCAGTTTGAAATATTCGTCGCCATCATCTAAATTTGTACCGTTTGGCAAGATAACTGGGCCAACGGCATAAAATTGCCAGCCATCCTCGTTGTTCGGATCTAACGTAATGGTGGAGCTAGTGGTACTGGAACCATCCGTGGTGAAGTAATAATTGGAACCAGCGGTGGTTTCATAATCCAGTGATGCCAGTAACGTACCACCATCATCAGCCTTGGCCCAGAAGGTGAGTACGTATGAGTCACCATCTTCCAGCAAACCAAGCGTTTCGGTATCTTCGGTAGTAAATAATTCGTAGCTAATTTCGTCATCGGTGGCGTTGGCGGTATCATCATCATGCAACTGTAAAGAATAGCCGCTTTGTAAGACCGATTCATTACTGGTCGAAGTAGCTCCAGACCAATCTTCCGTGGAATTGTTGCTAAAATCTTCGTCGATAATGGTTTCTTCACTACCGGAATCCGTGCCTTTGTATTCGCGACAACTGACTTCTTCGGCCGAACAATCATTGCTGGCTTCCGGCAAGGCAAAGTAGACCCGGGTATCAGTGCTGTTTCGCAGTGGAGTACAGTCATCCGACGCTTCGATCACCTGTGATGCATAGCGGTAGAAAATATCGCCATCGGCCGTGACATACTGGCGGCAGTCCGCATCGGTGCCGTATTCTTCATCATCAGTAGTGGTGTCAGTATTGGCAGTGGTATCATCTGTTGTGCCATTTAAATTACCATCACCATCGATATCACCATCAGGGCCACAATCCCATTCGAGCTGTTCGGCAGCAGTGTAATCGGTACTGTCAACACAATCCGCATTGAACTCTTCACTTTGTAAATCGAGATGCGTACATGGCGCATTCGTCGTTGTATCCACTTTTAAGGTATGATCTTGTACTTGCACACCGGCGGTATCGCTGCCTTCAAAGGTATAGAACACAGCTGTCTCTTGATCATCCCGTCGGACACATTGTTTCAGCTCAGTGAAGTACTGTAAGCCTTCACCGCCTTCTTCCACTGCCGCTAAATTGGTATATTCTTCACAACCCACAGCCGATACCGAACAGCTGCCGCCCGAGCTTGGGACAATGGATAATTGAGCAATACAGGAACCAGACGAACACTCGGTATCTTCATAACAATGTGTGGTGGAATCGCCTTCACAATACCCTCCTAACCGTTTGATGGTTCCTTCATAGGCATCTGTACCGGAAACCAGCCAACCAGGTAACGGATCTGAAGTTAACGGCACCGTAGAATCTAATGGTACTTCTTGGTAGAAATCACAACCCTCATAATAATCATCGTCCTGGTCTTGTTCAGGATCACCATTACATTGATTACACGATGGATTATCGTAGTTGTAATTTCCTGAAGCATCCACACAATCATCGGAATCTGGATTGGTAATTAATCCGGGAATACCATCCTCTTCACTGGCACCCTCTTCGACATACAGTTCACAACCAACATCTTCCGGTTCACAACTCACCGTATCACCATTCAAATAGGTCAGATTGTTGATGGCATAGTTCGTATAGTTATCAGTGAACTCATCATCTTCCACTAATGAAGTAGCGCCAATATTGATGTTGCACGATGTTGATGCTGAAATGGCTACTGTAATATCTTCGTCCGTAGTGGCATCAGCGAAGGTGTAGGTGGTGGTGTAGTCGGCCCAGTCGGAAGTATATTCGTAATCAGTCCCCGCACTGTCGGCCGTAACCGCAGAAGACACATCGGTCCCGTCGCCATTGCCAATGGTGAATGACACATCGCTACAAGTGCCGGTGGTCATGCCACGATAGGCAAAGGTGAACGTCCGGTTGGCTAGACTGTGCCCAGTATCAACGGTCATTTCTAACGTGCCGACACTCGACCCAGCCTCCAGTTGAATAAAGTTGTTGCCCACATCGGGAGTCAGTAAACTATCAAAGTCACCGTCTAACACATAGGCGGTCACCGTATTCTGAATCCAGCCAATACATTGGCCTTCCGTTTCATCCGCATCTAAGCCATCACCATCACTGTTGAGATCTTCGATACAGTTAGTGTCTGTCGCACAGCCACTACCATCGTGCGTGCAGAAGGCTAAGTCATCACCATCAATGGTGGCATCTAATACACCATCACCATCGCTATCGTTAATGGTGTTACTGTCGGCATCGTAGTAGTCAAATAAGGCATTGGGAATTAAATTGGTGTCTGGTTTGATCCGAATATACTGGGTGCAACCGGCGTCATTAGAATCACAGGTTTCTACATTACGATCAAAGTAAATAGTATCACTCACTGTGGCTGGTTCTTCAGTAATCGTTCCTAAGATACACACATTCCCATCGCTACTCGTGCAGCTATAGAGTCCCGAAGAAACAGAACAGCTATCAGACAAGAGACACTCGCGATCATCGCTGTCGCTATCTGTGGCATCACCATCCGTACAGGTATTGCCTAAACTATTGGTACAGGTACCACCAGTTTCATCGGTATAACAGACATCACCACAGTTCATTAAACCAGCTGAGGCAACCGAACAGACCGGGGCACTAGAGTAAGTGGAATAGTCGCTCGTGCAAGAATCAGCTGAACTATCACCATCTTCATCGTCTAATGTGCAAGTCTGAGTGGCATCTGCGCCGCTATCATCTTCTACTGTAATATCTACTGAGCTTGATCCCAAATCTACATCACCAGAATTCGTTACCGTACAGGTACAGGTACCAGTCGCCGAGCTATAGGTAGAATTACTGGCTCCACAATTATCATCTAAGCTACAGACCGATTGACTGCCATCGGTATTGGAAACGGCACATTCCCGATAATCTATTAAACCATTACCGTCGCCATCACCAGTGGTAGAACCGGCTGGCACCTGGCAGGTTTGAGTGGACGTACAGGCGCACGCTTCGTTGGTATCAAGACTGACATCGTAACTCAGGCCATAATCAGATTCGTTGTCGGTGACATCCTCGCTACAACTAACGTAGGTTTCCGTTGGGCCAGCACAATCAAATTGACCAGCTTCATTCTGACTCTTGCAATACCACTGACAGTCTGGATCCGTTGCGCAATCATTATAATTCAACGTAGTTTTAACCAGCGATACTGGATCACCGTTATCATCAGTAAACGTTTCGCAGCTGCTATATTCTTCTTCACAGATTTCACCGTCAAACCGATAAATCCGTTCCTCTTCCGTACAATACCCATAAGCTGTGCAGACACCTTCTTGTTCTTCTTCAATACAACCACGAGCATCGGCACAATAATTCATGCGGCTCAATACCACCGATTCCTGGGTATTAGTGTTGGCATCGGTATCAAAGTTTTCTGCTTCCACAATGGTGCCACCTGGCGCTTCCCGTTCACAAAAGTTCTGGGGCGCTTTTAGTACCCAATAGGGATCAACCAACCGACAATACGGCGAGTAATCGGTGGTGTTCCCGTCTTCATCCACTAATAAGAAACTGCAGTTGCGTTCTGTGTCTGCTGTACCGCAATAGTTATAACAATCCACTAAATCTTTTAGCGTTGGCGTATCAGCTGTACTTTGAATATAGTCGGAAGCTACCTGCCAACCCACCGGAACCACTCGGTATTTTTTTAATATAGTGATTCCCGTTTCACTAATCCCCTCACTATTTTGAATCTGCTGTGTGGTGACTGAATTAATTTCACTATTCGCCACGGTGAAACTTTGGCCAATCTCCGTTTGGTAATCAATAAACTCCTGTACCGTCCAGCCATCTTGAATGGCGGTTTGTAGGGCGGCGCCAATGGCACAATTATTAGTGTCGCGTAATTCTTCTTCGCCTGGACAGGCTGTTAATTCAGACAAGACATCAAATGAACCGCTGCTGCCAAAAATGGGCTGGCGTAATTCAGAAAATACCGCTTCAGCAGCTGATCGACCAGAAATAGTGCCAGAAAATTCTCCACCAAGTAGGCCAGATAATTCACTCCCGCTGCTTAAATTGGCTAACCCTTTTTGGGCGCGTTCTAGTAATTTTGAAATTAAGGTACTCGTAAAGATATTCAAGGCTTCTACTACCGGGTTATCGGTACTTTGCAATGAATACCAGGCTACGTTTTGTTTGGTACCGGCCAAATCTTCCTGGATGACGCTCGCCGGCGTGAGAATGGTTTTCGATACCGATTCGGTAGTAGCTTTGAATCCGCCATCTTCTTGCCGTTGTTTTTCGGCATCTTCTTCAGCTTGAAGCTTGGCCGCTAAGGTCAAATCTTGCGCTTCAAGAGAAATACCCAATGGATTAGCCGTTGGCTCAAATTGCAATTGTACAAAATCGCCGAATTCAGGATCAGAATACGCACTCTGCCAGTTCTCCCCTAATTCGGTCAGGGTACAGGCCGGCCTATACACTGTGGGTTGTCCGATGTTGGTTTCAAGACCAATGGTTAGATTAATCAGGAAGTCTTCACCCGGGTTACACAACCCGGCGGCATCCATACCGGCCGC
>DOSP01000104.1:0-3869 GCA_003512175.1 Candidatus Kerfeldbacteria bacterium | reverse complement strand
GGCGGCATCCATACCGGCCGCAGTGGCGAACCCTTCAATTAACCCACCAGCGGCAGCATCACCCGCTTCAGCCATGTAGTCACCAAATGATTTATCATACACCAAAGCATCTTGGCCAGTGCCACCGGATGCAATATAGACGGCCGCATCATAGGATATTTTTCCCAAAAATGCGGACAAGGCATTTTTTACGCCAATCAACGCAGCATTTTTTAAGACCTCTAAAATTTTATCAACGCCGATTTGGATAGTACCAGGTAAATCTACCGTTGTTTCAACAGGGATAGCTTGTACTGCTCGTGGAGCCGCTACCACGCCAAACACCACCGTGAACAGGCAGAGGAGGGCAATCAACTTATAACGTAATTTGCTCATAGGTCTATTTACTGCGGAGCCGTTTCCGTTAAGGCATCTTGATAAACCTGCATCAACGTGGTGTCATCAATTTGGTCTAAATCTGATTGCGTCATACCGGATTGCAACAACAATTGGCGAACGGCATCGGGAGTAAGATTCTGTAAATCGTCATACGTCTGCACCGACGTAATGCTCCCCGCTTCGGTATCCGGTAACAAGTCAGCGTAGGGATCTTCTTCTCCGGTACCGGCTTGATAGTCCGCCTGCACACTGCCATAGACAGCCAGGAGATCTGCATCACTCACTTGATTAAGCACGTCTTCTGGTACCCCAAGGGCTGCCAGTTGTTTACGCAACTCGACCGGGTCATCGGTTGGTAAATTGGCTATTTCCTCGTCCGTGACGGTGCCGGTTACCGTTGTATTGGAAGTGGTGGCGGTAGTGAAACAGGTCTGGCCCGTAGCACAGGTTGGATCGGTATTATCGGCAATTTCCTTGCTATCGATAATGCCATCGGAATCGGTATCGCTCAAAAACGCGCTGGTGCCATAGGTAAATTCTTCCTCAAAATCGTTAATCCCATCGCTATCACTATCTAACAGTTGTTTCTCGGCCAATTCTTGCAGACGCACCTGCGACTCAGTTAACACTGGCCCAGGAGTAGGATCTAAACTAAATAAAAATGGTGCGATACCGTTGACGCGTGCGTTGATGGAGAGTAAACCACCTATAATACCCACAAGTCCTATGACGATATAGCCCCAAAAAAAGCCTTTATCCACATGCAGATTATACAATGAATTTATCCAGTTTGTCAACCAGGGAACACCAGTGTTTTAACGACAACTCCTGTGCTCGAGCAGTTTTTGGCAAACCAAGCTCCTGATAGGCCTGCAGGATGGCCTCCACGGGCAGATGAGCGTTCTTTAAATTCGATGATAAGAGCTTACGTTTCTGCGCAAAACCTACTTTGACCAGCCAAAAGAACTTTTTTTCCTGGTCGGGAGCAAAAGGAACTGATTGGCGAATCCGTTCCAAGCTGACTATGGCACTTTCCACCTTAGGCTGAGGGTGGAAGGCGGTTTTACTGACTGTACGCACGATGCGTGACCGCGAAAATGCCTGAACCGATAGACCCAAAATGCTTAAATCCCCTGGTTTGGCGGTAATCCGTTGAGCCACCTCCTTTTGTAACAGTAAGGCCATGTGGCTAGGATACGGTTCTTCAGTTAAGAACCGTCTGAGTACTACACCAGTAATATCGTACGGCAAATTACTCGCAATACTATATTCTCCACTCCGTAATCCCAGCTCCACCAGATTCAATTTTAAGATATCGGCATAGATGACTTCTAAATTTGGATACTTTGGAACGGATAGGGTTCGATCAATCTCCACCGCTATAACGCGATCAGCCATACGCACTAACTCTCGAGTGAGTACCCCTTTCCCTGGTCCTATTTCCAAAAGGGTTGTGTGTGAACCATACTTAGCCACCGTTGTCACCATGCTGCGCAGGACAGATCGATCAACTAAAAAATGCTGGCCGAATTTAGTCATAGTTTTACGGCCCCTGCCCGATGGATAACATAGCCGCCGCGGAAACATTCTACTATCGTACTGGGTGGGCGTTGCGGTAAGGGACCACTATCGATTCTGGGAATATCGGCAAATCGTTTATCCAGTCGACGTAGATCAAACAACGGTGGTTTTCCGGATACGTTCAAACTCGTTGCCAAGATTGGTACACCAGCCTGTTTAGCCAACTCCCGAGCTACTGGATTGGTTGAAATCCTGACAGCAAACTTATCCGTCACAACCACCGAAACAGATTGATTTAATAACTGCTCCATGTGAGAAGTTATATCAAAATGTTGTTTGATCTGTGTCAGCGAATTGGCAATCAATGTGAATCGGTTATCACTCCTGCCTTTCAGACGCATGATACGACGAATAGCCGCGCTATCGTTATAACGGCAACCGAGTGCGTAGGAGGACTCAGTTGGATAGATTACGAGTGGTGAATTTTTTGGCGGAAGTTTTGGCACTGCGATACGTAGAATAATCTGTTTTATACACTGCTCTTACCCGAACAAAGTACTTCGTGCTAGCTTTCAGTTTGGTTAATGTTTTCTTGGTTGTTTTAGAACCTACCCGCTTTGGATTGGTGAAACTTTTCTTGCGGCTATATTCTACTTTATACTTTGTCACACTGTAGCCAGTGGTGGCTTGCCATTTAACGGTAGCCTGATGGGCAGTGATTTTTTTTACTTTGAGATTAGTAGGCACGGGTACAACTGGTAATTCATCAAACCCGATATCATAGGCAAGCCCATATGGTCGAGTTTCGTCATCAGTATCCGTGGTTGTTACGGCACTTAAATCGTAACCCGCGTCTATTAACGGTGATGTGGCCTGCAGGTGGAAATCGGGCTCATAGGCAGTGGCGTCCACAAACACTGGATCTACTTCCAGTGAGTTGGCCTCAAGATTCATGCCACTTTGCAATTCAGCCAGCGTTGGATACGTAGTGCTGATGGCGGTATTGGCGTAAAAATCGTTGTAGTCAGCGGCAGAAACTGTGCCAGACGCATAACTGACCGCATTCGCATTACCATAGAAGATGTTATTGTAGAGCAACGTTGCGGTGGTTAAATTTTGTACTTCTACACCGGTGCCATTCCCGCTAATCACATTTTGATAAATGGCAGTGTCGACATTTTCGGCTAACACGAACAGACCATAACCGGAGTTTTCGGCAATCAGATTATTCACAAATTGCACAGACGTACTTTGTCCTATATTGGCACCGTCGTTGGTATTACGCACAATGGTGCTGTTCTGCACAGTCACTGAATCCACTACCGACATATTCACACCAACCGTGTTCTGCATAATGACAAAATTATCCAAGGTGATATTGGATGTAGTACCCCCATCGCTATTTATTTCAATGCCGATATTACCATCGCTAATCACAAAGCCGTCAAATGTAATGTAGTTGCCCACCGTAATCGCCAAGTTAGCATTGGTCGAATCTTTTAACGTTGGAGTATCTTCTCCTGGCCAGGCCATTATTCTGGTGGGCGCAACGGCTGTTCCATCAAACGTTGTATTGATGATCATCATGCCGTTACTGCTTTCACCACGCACATAGATAGTATCACCACTGGCAAAGCCAGCCGCAGCAACACTATTCAAACCCGCACACGGCGCGTCTGAAGTACAGGCCGCGTCGATGGTACCTGAAGTTAAATCAATGTACCATTCCGCCGCTGATGACATTGATGGCAAAACGGACAGACTGACTACGCCGAGGATGAGGATTTTTTTCATACCACGAAACTGATTAATCGATTAGGTATATAAATGGTTTTACGCACGGTGCGCACGGCTAAGTATGTCTGCAGTTTAGCATCTTTTTGCACCTGTTCCAATACCGCCTGTTCGGTGCTGTTGTGCGGCAGATTGAGTTGACCACGCACCTTGCCGTTGACTTGAACAACAATAGT
>DOSP01000102.1 GCA_003512175.1 Candidatus Kerfeldbacteria bacterium | reverse complement strand
GACCCCTGCTTTTGCGGTGGGTCGGCCTTGTGATATACTTTAGTTGATATTAATCATTGGCTAGCGAGGTTATGAAAAAGCTATTATTAGCAGTTCTACTGAGCAGCGTGGCTTTGCCTGCCGCTGCCAAGACCTATACCAAAGTGGAAGTGCTCGAAATGTACGCTGGCAGCAAATTGTCATCTGGCTACACGATCAACGATCACACCTGTGACTTCGATTTCGAGACCTCTGACATGGTCTTCTATATTTACTCAGCCTACACTGATGGCACCATTGATGGCGCCTGGATTAAATACTTGGGCCACAAATATAAAAACTTGACTGGTTTAATTAAATCCAAAAATAAAAAATACTACCAAATTGTGTTGCGCAGTGATGAGGGCGAATCGAGCAATGAATATGGTCGCATGATCTTTAAGATGAACATCAAGAAAAAGGATCCGGATATCGGCCACGGAACCGTATCCGCGAAACGGACGGATGACGGAAATTTTGAGGCATGCTCATCTAAATCAACCTTCTAAACGGTATGAAAAAAATACTCGTTTGTATTGCCTTCAGCTTTGCCCTAGCTCAGACGGCTGAGGCGACGGGTACGTTTTATGTGGACGCCGACGCCGGTAACGATGCCAATAATTGTACATCAGCTGACACAGCCTGCTTAACGATTGCCGGCGCCAAAGCCTTAATCGTAGATTTAGCCGATCCCTCGAATACGACGTTGAAGTTAAAAGGAACATTTACAGACCAGGTCAGTTTCGCGAACACCGATGTCACCAAACCCGATACACTCGATGGTCTACGAGTTACCGCGACAGATCAATCGAATCAGCCAGTCATCAACACCTCTGTCGCCGCTACCGCCGCAATATCGATCGTCAATATCAACAGTGTAACAGTAGATCATCTGACGATCACGGGCGGAACCAAAGGAGTGTATGTCGTAGGTAGTGGCGGTTTTATTCAAAATATTTCAATTCATGATAACGATATATCGGGCGTGTCTTCCACAACCACCAGTTCTGGCATTGAACTGACCTATGCCAAGTCTGGCACAATTCGCGACAATACCATTCACGATATGGTGGCAACCGTGACCGACGTGAGCTATACGTATGTCTACGGCATTTATGTGTTGTATGGGTATGATATTGCCATACGGCAGAACACAATTTCCAATGTGGGCATCAACAGCACGCTCGCTGCCACCACATCCCACGTAAGCTACGTGTATGGATTGTATCTGTCCAGCGTTACGGACGGCATCGTTAAACAGAACACACTGTCTGATGTGTTTGTGACGGAAACTGCCACGTTAGCGGATACCAATCAAACCACCAGTGTGTTTGGTTTCAATGGTTCTAATTTGTTCGATGTGGCCGTGTCCAACAATACGTTTACCAATTTGACCAGTACCATGTCGGCAGACGTAGATGGTAACTACTGCGGCGGCGCCGTTTACGGCTTATTGGTATCAGACCTACGGCCCGATGATGGTGTCGGTTTGATCAATAAGAATACAATCGATACAGTGACATCCACCCAAACCTGTGATTCCGGTTCACCGACAGCGCAAGGCATGAACATTCAATACGCTTTTGGGGCGACGGCAGAAGACAACACGATTCAGCATATCACCACTTCTCATACCGCCAACGGAGCTGATGTCAGTGTCGGTGGGTCGGCCACTGGTATTTCTGGCCCATTTTATGGTTCAACCGTCACCCTGTCGCAGAATGTGATCAGTGATGTTGGTGCTACAGCGGTCTATTCCGGTGCCGATTCCAGCAGCAATGTAACCGTTCGTGGCATCTACCAGTATGTTGGCTCGGGCAGTATTGTCGGAAACACTATCTCGAACTTGTCTATCTCAATCGATAATAACGATGCGGCTGGCTACTATGATTATGCCACACTCTATGGTATCGATTCGAGCTTTGCTGACAACGTGGTGTTGAAGAATAATACCATCAAGCAAACTACCTTCAATTACGCTACCGCCGGTGTAGATGGCACCACCCTGCTCTACCTGTATGGTCTATCGATAGGCTATGCCGATGGCGCAGTGATTCAGAAAAATACCGTCAAAGATGTAGAGGTGGCCACAGCCGCTACAGATGCCACTGATGCGAGTTACGTCTCCATGAATACGTATGGGTTCTTTTTCAACAGATTACCCAATGCCGTCATCCGCAACAATCGTCTGCAGCGTTTCTCTATCTCGGGAGATGCCGGGAACGCGAATGATCTATACAACTATGTTCAAGGGATCAACCTGAATTCTGTGTCTGGGACAATTCACAAGAACCGCATTGTCAATGCTGATGTCACTTCAACCATTGTCGCTGATGCGGCGAATCAATTTTTCTATGCGATTGCCGTATCCACCCAAAGCAGCCAAACCGCCATCACAGACAATATCGTGCGTGATATCACCACTACCACTTCTGGAATTGGCACGAGTAACACGGTGATGGGTATTAATGTGTCCTACGGGCCAGATTTGATCTTAACCGGTAACCAAATTCGACCGTTCACGAGTACCGTCTCAGCCGGTGAAGCGTTAGGGCACTATGGCATTTACTTTTCGTCTGATGCGAGTCATGCCCGAATTTTGGATAATATGCTGTTAGGTAATGCCACGGCGGCTACAACGGTGAGTACTGGCGTCTACCTGTTAGTTGACTCCACGGTTGATGTGGACATGATTCATAACACTATTACCGATTGGGAATATCCGGTACGAGTTGATGGCGGGAATAAAATTTATCTGCGTAATAATATCTTGGCGGCTGTGGGAGCGGATAGTTATGCTCTGGCGATTGGTCGAGACACTATGAATAACGACACCTTTAAGTCCGATTACAATCTGTTGTATAATGCCACCGTGGCTGAACAGCTAGTCTATGATACCGACAACACCCTAGCGATCTTATTGGCTGATTGGACCAATGTGGGTGGTAGTTATGGCTATGATGTGAATTCGATCAATAAGATTCCGAAAATCAATGCGCTCGGTCGCCTCCAGAAGGGCTCAAAAGCCATCAACGCTGGCAGTAAAGATTACCCGTATACGAAAGGTGATGCCGAACTGACCTATCTTGCCACGGACATAAATGGAACAAAGCGGCCAATCGATGCGAAAAAGAAAAAGGTCGACATTGGCGCTGACGAGTATAAGAAATAATCTCTAAAACTCATGCGCTGCCCGGCTTGTTTACATGATGATACTAAGGTACTCGATTCACGCGACATGGACGAGGGTATGGCTACGCGTCGGCGCCGGGAGTGTCCAAAATGCACCTTTCGTTTTTCCACCAAAGAACAAGTTGAAATTCTGAACCTGACGGTGATTAAACGGGATGGTCGAACGGAACCTTATTCAACCGATAAAATCGTCCGTGGCTTGCACATTGCCTTGGAAAAACGGCTCAAGAACGAGGAGAAGTTCAAGAAATTAGTATCTGGCATTGAACGGGATATTCAAATTGCGGCTAAGGATGATACAATTGAATCCAAGGTGATTGGCACGATCGTCATGCGGCACTTGAAGAAAATTGATAAGATCGCCTACATCCGGTTTGCCTCTGTCTATCAAGATTTCGAAGATCTCTTGGCCTTTCAGGAAGAAGTGGAAAAGTTATTAAGCAACCGCAAGAAGAAATAGCGCGTATGAAGAAAAAAGTACATCTCTATACCGGTAAGGGGAAAGGCAAAACAGCTGCTGCCTTAGGCACGCTGTTACGGGCTGCTGGCCATGGACATCGTGTACTCATGATTCAGTTTTTGAATGGTGATAAGACAAAGGGAGAGATGAAGGCTTTTCAGCGCTTAGGGGAGCACGTGACGATTTTGCAGTTTGGTCGAGCTGATTTACCATCACCAGACGCTGTACAAACGATTGATGCCTATTTGGCCAATCAGGCTCTGCAGCATGCCAGAGAAGCTATGCGCAGTCGCCGGCAACGGCCAGATGTCTTGATCCTTGATGAAATAGCCACCGCGGTCGACAAACAACTATTACGCGCCGAAGATGTGGTTGACATGATTGACAACCGTCATCAATACGTAGAAATCATCATGACAGGCGAAGCGGCTCACCCAGCCTTACTGAACATCGCTGATGAGGTAACGCTGCTATACCCCGCCAAACCGTAGCACCTTGGAAGTGGCTTTGGCATATTCCCGGCGATCTTTGGCGCTTGGTTTCCAGGTAGCCTTTAGTTTGGTACCGTCGGTTACATTCACTCGTACTGTGGCTTTGCCTTTGGTGTTGGTGCGCACAGCATCAATTTTTTTCCATTCACCAGATTTTTTTCGATACAGTTTGATGGTTTTATGTTTCAATCTTTTGGCTGTGGCCGCATCACGTAAACTGACTGAAACATTTTTTTGATTTTTTTCCGTCAGTTTCAATTTGGCACGTGATTTGATATCGTAAATACCCCGATCATTACCGGCCATTAAGCCATCAAAGAACATGGCATAAAAGCTTTCCTGCTTCAGGCCCTCATACCATTCGCCCCAGGTGTCACCACCATCACTCGATTTATACACCGTGCCATTCAGGCTGCCGGTATCTTGACCGGTGACATAGAGCGTAATGGGACTTGTGGTAGTTTGTGGAGTTAAAGTATCTAAGTTATTGGCATCTGCAATAATGATCTCCGTCCAGGTACTGCCGCCATCGGTTGATTTCCATAAGCCTTCAGTGGTCGTCACCAGTAACACATCGTCGTTATCCGGGTGCACTAATACACTCGTGACGCTTTGTCCCGAAATATCACCACTGACTTCGCTCCAGCTGCTGCCATCATAGGTATATATACCAGGAGCGGATACATCACCATCTGCCGCTACATACAGAGTATCATCTGATGCAATCGACATGGCTGTGGCCGGAAAATCATTGGTAAAGCCCAAATCTGTCCACGTTTGACCCACGTCGGTGCTCATGAACACCGCACCACTGTCATCACCGGTTAAATCGTAATATCCAATAGCCGCATACAGCGTATTATCGTCAATTCGAGATTGGAGGATTTCATAGACGTTACCTAGGAATTCGGGAGCTGAAGCCATCGACCAGGTATCACCACCATCACTGCTGTACGCCAAGTTTTCGCCGCCACTACCGGACACCACTACATTAGCATCATCTGGATTCACCCAGACGGCATGCACAGTGTTGGTGCTGCCAGCCGGCAAAATTGGATATTCCCAGGTTGGCTCATCGTCATCAAAGTTTTCTGTTTTGGCTAAACCACCGTTCGCACCTAGCCACACGGTCACTTTATCAGTGGTCTGGCTAATATCGTACACCTTGACTGACACTACTCCATCCACGATATCTGTCCAAGAAGCTGCCCGATCGTCACTCTTGGCTGGCCCCATGCTACTGTTATTAAAGATAACTTGTTC
This sequence comes from Candidatus Kerfeldbacteria bacterium, assembly GCA_003512175.1. GTDB lineage: Bacteria > Patescibacteriota > Patescibacteriia > UBA9570 > UBA9570 > UBA9570. The sequence continues at coordinate 3,503 of DOSP01000102.1, read as the reverse complement.
ATCTTCTGGGTCCACGGCAATCAGATCGGCATAAATACTGGACAGTGGAGTACTACTATCGTAGTTTGTCCAGGTGGGTGAGCCGGCGGTCGGGTTATCAGTGTACATAAATCCAACATACAGCCGACCAGTCGTATCAAAGGCTAAACCGCTGCCATTATCGATGCCAGTCCAGTTATCCCCTCCATCGGTGGTAATGTAGTTGGTGCTGGTTGAAACACCTGAGGTGGTGGCGAGATTATCTCCATCGGTAGGATTCACTGCTACTTTCCATAAACTCGTACCTTCAGTCATTCCATTATTCGTCACCTCCAAATCAGTCCACGTTTCACCACCATCCGTGCTTTGCCATAAGGCCCCTTGGTCAACAATGACATAAAACACATCCGTATCAGGAGAAGCAGTCAGGTAGCTGATATCATTGCCCTCAGAAACGGTGAAGAGATCAAATGTTTCTCCACTATCTGTGCTGACTGCCACTTGCCCGTTCGCTATGCCGATCAGTAAACGACCATGTGCGCTGACGAGTACATTACCAATCGTTGCTTCGAGGTTAGTGCTGATATCTTCCCAGGTAGTACCCTGATCTGTGGTACGCAGCAAGCTATCTCCCACCAATGCAAAGGTTGTGCCACTGTCTGGATCAACTTCGACAGATTTTCCATTACCATAGTTGACTTCGCTGGGCAAGCCAGACCAGGATCCCCCTAAATCAGCCGATGCAAACAACCCATTAGGGGAAAATGTGGTCATGTACGCTGTATCACTCAATGGATCAAGGGCGAAATCCGCCGCCTGGCCACCATACAGGCCAAGATTGGTGGCAATGGCACTATCTTGGGTATCGGTATCGAGGCCGGTAAGGGCAATGAGGAGTAATGAGGCTAAGACGAGACGATTTTTCATAATGGGCTGATCAGTCAATAATTATGATTGTGTTCAGTATAGCGCACTATGCTACTTATCCACAAGACAATTCTACCTATTGTGGTATACTGAGATGATCTAACACAATATATAGAAAAAGACCCACATTTATGTACAAACTCGAAGGTTTAGCCAAAGATGTATTTTATGATCGTTACACCCTGAAAGATGATAAAGGTAAGCGTATCGAAGATACTCCCGAACAAATGTGGCACCGGGTAGCTAAAGCCATTGCGGCCGTTGAAAAAACGGAGACTAAGCAAAACGAGTGGGAAGAACAATTCTATGATGTGTTAGAAGGGTTCGATTTTGTTCCGGGCGGTCGTATTCTCACCGGTGCAGGCTCTGGAGTACCACTGACGTTGTACAACTGTTTTGTGATTCCATCTCCTAAAGATAGCCGGGATGGCATTTTAGATAGTGTGAAATTGATGATTGAAATTATGAGTCGAGGTGGTGGTGTGGGTGTGAATCTGTCCAGTATTCGTCCGCGCGGTACCTATGTGAAAGGTGTGAACGGCACGGCATCAGGGGCGGTGTCATTTGGTGCGCTGTATTCGTTTGCCACTGGTTTGATTATTCAAGGTGGGTCACGGCGGGGTGCCTTAATGTTGATGTTGGATATTGACCATCCGGATGTGCAGGAGTTTATCACCGTCAAACGCACCATGGGTCAGATTACCAATGCCAATTTGTCGGTCTGTATTTCGGATGCCTTTATGGAAGCGGTCAAACAGGATGCCGATTGGAACTTACAATGGAACGGTAAAGTCTACAAAACGATCAAAGCTAAAGAACTGTGGAATTTGGTATGTGAGTCTGCCTGGGCCTCGGGCGAGCCAGGGTTAATGTTTAAGGAACGGTACAACAAAGAATCCAATTCCTGGTATTTTGAAGAAATTATTGCCACCAATCCCTGTGGTGAACAAGGGTTACCGGCTTGGGGAGTGTGCAACTTGGGTGCGATTAATGTGTCTAATTTCGTGAAGGAAGATCGCAGCTTTGATTATGAACGCCTGAGTAAAGTATCCAGAATTTGTATGCGCTTCTTAGATAACGTGGTGGATACAACGGATTATTTCTTTCCAGAAAATGAAGCAGCGCAACGGCGGATTCGTCGCACAGGCCTGGGCACAATGGGATTGGCCGATGCCTTGATTAAGATGCAGGTGCGTTATGGCAGTGATGAATCGGTCAAGATTGTTGAAAAAATGCACGAAACCATTCGCGATGAAGCGTATATCGCCAGTTCTGAAATTGCCGCTGAAAAGGGCCCGTTCCCAGCCTTTGAGAAAGATAAATACTTACAAGGGAAATTCATTCAACGCTTGCCCAAAGCGGTGCAAGATCTGATCGCCAAGCAAGGTATTCGGAATGGCGTGTTACTGACGCAAGCGCCCACCGGTACAACCAGTATTTTGGCAGGTGTCAGCTCAGGCATTGAACCGGTGTATGATTTTGCCTTTCAACGGAAAGATCGGTTAGGCGTGCACACGGTGTATCATCCGCTCTATCAAGCCTGGAAGGATGCCCACCCAGATGCCACCGATGTACCAGATTATTTTGTGAATGCCAAACTGTTAACACCGGAAGAACATGTGCGCATGCAAGCGGCCATTCAACACTACGTGGATTCCAGTATTAGCAAAACGGTCAATGCGCCGCATGAACATACCCAGGAACAGGTGCAAGAGTTGTACATGAAAGCCTATGATTTGGGCTGTAAAGGGGTGACGTACTTCCGTGATGGTTCACGAAATGAATCCGTCTTAACCAGCTTAGATGATGTGAAGAAAGAAGCGAAATCGGAGAAACCGAAAGAAGCCGTTATTTCACCACGCTTACGCCCGGAAAAAGTCGCTGGTGTCACGTACAAAATTAAAACGGGTTACGGCACGATGTTTGTTACGGTCAATCACGATGAAGACGGGCAACCCTTTGAGGTATTTGCTACGATTGGTAAGGCTGGTGGAGTCTTCGCCGAAGAATCTGAAGCAATTTGCCGATTAGTATCGCTCGCCCTACGGGCTCGCATTCCTTTGCAAACAGTCATTGAGCAGGTGAAGGGGATTCGTGGTCCGATGCCAATTTTTGGCAAGAACGGGATGATTTTGTCGATTCCGGATGCCATTGGCCAAGTATTAAGCCAACACAAGTTAGATTTGGAAGCCAAACAAACGCCGGCGCAACAGGCAGCAGAACGGGAGAAAGCCGTAGTGCTGATGCAAGCGGAAACGGAAAAACTGGCGCAAGATACCGCCACTACCACCGTGAAGAAAGCGGAATCGAAATATAAGATGATTGAAGCTTCATCGTCTGTGGCGAATCTAGGCTTCTCGCCAGAATGTCCAGAATGTAATAGTATTATGGCTATGGCTGAAGGGTGTTTAACTTGCTTCTCCTGCGGCTATTCAAAATGCACATAATGTTTCACAAAAAACAGCTCATTACCGTCGCAGCCTTAATAACGGTCGGCATAGTCGGTCGGTTAGCGTTAGAAGCCTATCCGAATATTGAAACCCTCACGGCCGTTTCGATTATTGCCGGCGCACTCCTCGGCCCCTATTTGGGCTTGG
>DOSP01000029.1:5317-14844 GCA_003512175.1 Candidatus Kerfeldbacteria bacterium | reverse complement strand
GAGCGTAAGGCCAACGGACCGTTTAACGATATCGAGAATTTCCTGCACCGTATTCATCACCGTGATCTCAATAAAAAATCATTAGAAAGTCTCATTATGTCTGGCGCCTGCAGTGTGCTTGGTGATGCGGCCACCTTGTTAGCGAACATCGAGACGTTACTGCAGTACAACAAACAAGCGCAGCTCGATTTGGCGGCTGGTCAAACCAGTTTATTTACCGCTGCCTCGATTGCCGCACCAAAATTGCATCTCGCCGTTGCACAGCCAATCAGTCGGCGACAGCAGTTAGATTGGGAGCGCGACTTACTTGGCCTGTATGTGTCAGAACATCCACTGACCAAGATTCAACGGTTACCACTGCCTGGCATTCATACCTTAGCCGATGCCAGTACGGTACGGGTAAATTCGGTAGTGAAGTGTTTGGGCTTGGTCCAGCAGTTGAAACGGGTCTTTACGAAAACCGGCGATATTATGCAATTTTTTCAGTTAGGTGACGCCACCCGGCAAATGGAAGTGGTGCTGTTTCCTAAAAAGTTGCTGCAATTAAAAACCGTCTTGGCCGATGGTCAATGTGTCTTGGTGACGGGCAAGCTGAGCAAACGTGATGGCGAGGTGAAAATTATTGCTGAACAGATTACGCCATGGCCTGAAGAGTTCTTGTTTATCCACTTTCCGGCAAAAACCAGCCGGGCCGTCGTGGACTTAGCCAAGCAGACCTTGCATACCTTCCCCGGCACGTTGCCGGTATACATTGTGGCCAACGGTACGTTACATAAAACGCAAACCACCGTGGCGGCCAGTGTAGCCGAGCCGCTGGCCCAGCAGCTTGGCCAAGACCATGTGATTTTGGTATAATAGCGTGCATGCCACAAGGCCAACGACTGCAGCGCTACTTCTCCCCTATCTTGATGATCTTCATTGGTATTGTCCTGGTGTTGGTGGCTGGCGTGTTGTATCTGGCCTTTAGCAAAACTACTATTCAGATTACGGCGGCGGAAGTTCCCAGCACCGTTCCATTTCAATATACTCCAACTGACCTAGGTGTAACGGCAACTTCACTTGATATCAAGGACGCCTATACCTATACGGATTATAAAGCCTCCAGTACGGAAGATGCCGTGGCGCGGGGTACCGTCACACTGATCAACGAATCCTCTGGTAATCAAGGGTTAGTGGCGACGACGCGGTTACTGTCGACTGAAGGCGTACTGTTTCGGACCGATGAAACAGTCACTGTGCCAGCTGGCGGATCTGTGGATGTGACGGTGTATGCGGATCAAGCTGGTGCCAGTGGTAATATTCCAGCGAGTCGATTTGAGATTGTCGCCCTGAACGCTAGTCTGAAGACGCAAATCTATGCCACCAGTGCTACGGCCATGACCGGCGGCGTTATTAAAAAAGTCACCCTGACCGATACCCTGATTGAACAAGCCAAAACAGCCGCCCTGGATGCACTCACCGCAGCACTGACCAAGACCTATCAGCCAGAAAATTTGGTTATCACTGTCACTGATCAAACGGTGAATGGCGCGAGCGGTGATACGGTTGAAGCGGTGGTGGTGGAAACGGTTGGATCAGCCGTGTATGTTCCCATCACTTCCGAACTGGTTTCTGGAGACTATACCATTCAGACCGATGGTGAGGAGATTCTAATTTCGGGCGAAACCGTGCAGACGGCTGAACCATTGACCAAGGATTTTATTGACCCGGCCAATCTCACCGGAAAAACCGAACAACAAGTGCGGGATTATCTGGCTGATTTTGAGCAGGTGGAAGAGGTTGAGGTGCACTTTGTGCCCTTTTGGCTTGATCGAACACCACAATTGCCCCAACAGATTAAGATTGAGATTGTGCCATGACATCTCACGATTCGTTACAACCCATTCGCCATTCTTGCGCTCATTTGCTGGCTGCGGCGGTGAAGCAATTGTGGCCGGGGACCCACAATGCCATTGGCCCAGCCATTGATACAGGGTTTTATCAAGATTTTGATTTTGGTGATCGTAAAATTTCTGAAGCTGATTTTGCGCAGATTGAACAACGCATGCACGAAATTTTGAAAACCTGGGGCCCATTTGTGGTGCGGGAGGTTTCATTGGAGCAGGCTAAAAAAGATTTTGCCGATAACCCCTATAAACTGGAATTGATCAATGACTTTGGTCAGGAAGGTAAGACCATTACCGAAAATAATCCCGGAAATTTTTTAGATCTGTGCAAAGGTGGACATTCAGATGATCCGCAAAAACAGTTGCGCCATTTCAAGTTGCTGTCTGTAGCCGGTGCGTATTGGCGAGGCGATGAAAAAAATAAAATGCTCACTCGTATTTACGGTACCTGCTTTGCCACAAAGAATGAACTACAAGAGTATCTTCACCTGCTGGAAGAGGCCCGGAAACGTGATCATAAGAAACTTGGTGTCGACTTAGATTTGTTTACGTTCTCTAGTTTAGTCGGACCGGGCTTGCCACTCTGGACACCGCGGGGCACCGTGCTACGTACTGAATTAGATAATTATGTGTGGGAGTTACGAAAAAAACAGGGCTATCAAAAAGTAGAGATTCCCCACATCACAAAAAAGGATCTCTATATCACCAGTGGTCATTGGGAGAAATATCAAAACGATCTATTCAAAATTACGACCCGTGAAGGACACGAATTTGCCATGAAACCGATGAACTGTCCGCATCACACCCAAATTTACGCCCGGCGGCAATGGAGCTATCGAGAACTCCCTCAACGCTATGCCAATACCACCACCTGCTATCGAGATGAGCAGAGCGGAGAATTGGCCGGTTTATCGCGTGTCCGTAGTTTTACGCAAGACGATGCGCACGTTTTTTGTCGGATTTCTCAAGTGAAGGCCGAGGTTCAGACGATCTGGACCATTGTGCATGACTTCTATGCAACGTTTGGATTAACTATTCGTCTACGCTTGTCTTTACGTGATCCCCAACATCCGGAAAATTATCTCGGTAATCAAACCCATTGGGATAAGGCAGAAGCGGTGTTGCGCGAAATTGCTCAATCCAACCAAACGGCTTATGTGGAAGCCCTCGGCGAAGCGGCCTTCTATGCGCCGAAGCTAGATTTTATGGCGAAAGATTCTCTCGGGCGAGAATGGCAAGTGGCTACTATTCAACTGGATGTCAATATGCCGGATCGATTCGATCTTACTTGTGTAGGAGAAGATAGTAAGAAAGAACGGATAGTGATGATTCATGCGGCAATTATGGGTTCGATTGATCGGTTTTTATCTATCGTTATTGAGCACTTTGCCGGAGCCTTCCCAACCTGGTTAGCACCAGTCCAGGTGCAGTTGTTACCAGTGGGTGAGAATCATCTGACCCATTGCCGACAACTAGTCGAGCAATTCACGCAAGCTGGGCTGCGGGTCGAGCTAGATGACGCTAATGAAACGATCGGGAACAAAGTCCGTCAGGCTGCCAAGCAACATGTGCCCTATATTGTGGTGGTGGGTGACAAAGAAATTGAGCAAAACTTATTAGCTGTGCGGCTGCGTGGCAGTAAAGATACCGTCCCCTATTCTCCGGAACAATTTGTCAGTTACGTCCAGGAAAAAATTTCCAGTCGGTCGTTAACGGTCTAAATAGCGTTGTACGATATCGGTGTTGCCGGCGATCATCACGCCTTTTTGGTGTAATTCGGTGGGTGTAATCGCAAGAATCGATTGCTGCCCGTCTGTGGTCATGCCGCCGGCTTGCTCCACGATCATCGCCAACGGTTTTAATTCATAATTGATGCGTAACTTGGCCGATTGTTTGGCGGCGTTATCGTACGGCCGGAAATACAGTCCACCTTTTAAGATGTTCCGGTGAATATCGGCCACCAGTGAACCAATATGACGGGACGTCGCTTTGGGATTGGTTTTTTTGAAATCAGCCAAAAACGCCTGATCGGTTTCTGACCACGTGTACATGTAGGCTTCATTAGCGGAATAGACATCGCAGCTCGCAGGAATCATGATATGCGGATGCGATAATAACCATTCGCCCACACTGGGATCGAGAGTAAAACCATGCACACCATGGCCAGTGGTATAGACCAGCATGGTACTGGAGCCGTAGAGAATATAGCCAGCGGCTACTTGTGCCGAACCAGGTTGAAGAAAATCCTGCAGTGTGGCTGGTGCTCCCACGGGCGTGACGCGTTTATGAATGGAAAAAATACTGCCAACCGACACGTTATAATCCATGTTGGATGAACCATCCAGTGGATCAAAGGCAATAACATATTTGGCAGAGTCGCCTTGCGGTACCACGACGATGTCTGCTTCTTCCTCTGAAGCTAACGCCGCAAAGTGGCCAGTTTTTGAGAGATAGTTGATAAACAGGTCATTGGCTAACACATCCAACTTCTTCACGCTATCACCCGAACTATTTTCGGTACCGGCCTCACCCAGGATGCCGGCTAACCCGGCTTTGTTCACTTCGCGGGAAATGACCTTGCCGACCACGCCAATATCGAGCAAAATCTGGGAAAATTCGCCACTGCCTTTCACTTCCTTCTCTTGATCCAGGATAAATTGCGATAACGTGGGGTGTTGTAACATGCCCCAAAGTATACTATAATCCGCCCGCTATGTCGAAGACCTACTATGTGTGGCCGCTAGGTTGTCAAACCAATAAATCAGATGGCGAGCGCGTGGCCGCTGTGTTAGAAAAATTGGGCTACGATCGTGTGGATGATGAACAAACCGCTAATGTGATTGCGGTCGTCGCCTGCGCTATTCGCCAATCCGCCGTGGACCGGATTTACGGAAAGTTTCGGCATTGGGAAACCCGTCAACAATCTGGTGAGCTCACCACGTTACTTACCGGATGCGTATTGCCACATGATAAGCAGAAATTAACCCCGAAATTTGATTTAGTGTTCGATATCGAGGAGTTGCCTAAACTGCCACAATTATTAGCCCAAACCAACTTGGAAGAGACCGTGAACCAACGTGATCAGATGGCCTATTTTGATATTCAGCCAATCCATAACTCCACCTTTCGGGCGTGGGTGCCGATTATGAAGGGCTGTGATAAATTCTGTACCTATTGTGCCGTCCCCTACACTCGCGGTCGGGAACGGTCTCGGCCGTCTGCCGATATTATTCGTGAAGTCGAAGATCTGATTGCCAAAGGCTATAAGGATATTCACCTGTTAGGGCAGAATGTAAATTCCTACCCAGGCTTTGCTGATTTGTTGGCCGCAGTAGCTAGTTTGCCGGGAGATTTTTGGGTGAGATTCCACGCCCCGCATCCAAAAGATTTTACGGCAGATGTGATACGCGTCATGGCGCAGTATCCTAAACTCTGTAAGCAGATTAATTTACCAGCTCAATCCGGCAGCACCAAGGTGTTGCGGAGGATGAACCGGCCGTACACGCGTGAACAGTATCTGAAGCTGACCGATGATATTAAAGCCGGCATACCGAATGTATCATTGTCGACGGATATTATCGTTGGCTTTTGCGGTGAGACTGAAGCGGAGTTTGCAGAATCCAAGTCGCTGATGGAATATGTGGGTTACGACATGGCTTTTATTGCGCAGTACTCTGTTCGCCCTGGCACCGTGGCCGCCCGCCGCTTTGAGGATAATGTTTCCCATGCCGATAAGAAGAAGCGATTCGAAGAATTGACAGCTGTGTTAGAAACCACCTTTATGGCCAATCAACAACCTCGGCTGGGTACAGTAGATACTGTTTTGGTAGAAAAATATTCCAAAGATCATTGGCTCGGTCGCAACCAGCATCAAGTCACCGTCGAGTTCCCCGCCCCCTCCGCTGCTAACTTAGTTGGCACCTTCCAACAGGTGCGTTTGGATAAGGTGGAGCCGTTTAGGTTTGTCGGTACGCTTTGTTAAAGCTAGATTCTCAATTCCCGCTCTATTTTTGTCAGTTACTCCTGCATATACATTTAGCCCTTAAATTGGTATAATGCTACTGAAATCGAATCTTATTAAGATGAGCTATGGTTCGTAAAATATACCCAATATAGTTATTGCCAAGTATATTAGTCGTATAATAACGAGTTGTACGAAATTCGGAAGCCTTAAAACAGTATCATTATGACTGGCAAATCGAAGCCAAAGAAGAAACAATCACTGACGCACGTCCACATTCAGGACATGCCTGCAAGGTATTTCCCACGAACGCGAGGTAACCAATCGAACGAATTAAGGGCCGAGGTTCGTAGGATGTTAATCAGTATTCGTTATACCAATGAAAAGGTGCAATACACGGGTCAACTCTGTCAGTTTAATGTTCGATCAATCCCTACAAAGTCTGGATTTGCCCCATCATACCCCGAGGTTTTTAGATTAATGGAGTCATTCGTGTATCACTATGAAAACTATTGTTACAGAGTTTTCGCATTTCGCGAAAAACTCATAATGTTTATCAACGAGATTTTAGAACTCGAATACGAAGGACATGATATCAACCTGAAAAACGTTAAGCGTCATCCCTACGTAAAAGATGCACACATAACATCGCTCTTAGAAAAATTCAACAAAAAACAGTTTTTAGGAAAACTTATCGATGAGCGGAATCAGCTAACACATAAATTATATTACGGAAAGAACTTTGATCACTATTTAAGACCTACATTTATTTATAAAACTCCAGCTGAATTTAAAAAATGGTGCTCCGGTTGGAGAGATGAGGTTACCTCGCGTTCAAAACGAGCATGTTATTACTGGCATAGCCCATGATGTGGCCTCAAGAATTATCAAGTATAAGAACTTAAAATAAAACCTACATAATAGGCTTCCGAACTCCGTACAACAGCGAGTATACGACATATCGAGTACATCGTATGACTCGCAAACGTTGTACGCCATTCCGGCTATGCTAAAATGAACTTAACTTAACCTAAAAAATATGAAACTTGGAATCGTAATTTACTCTAACGATGCTGAAACAGTTTGGAATGCCTTCCGCTTCGCAAATTTTTCGCTTAAAGAAGGTGATACAGTAAAGATATTTCTACTCGCAAAGGGCGTTGAATATGAAAAACTCGGCGGTGAAAAATTTAACATTAAAGAACAAACAAAATTATTCTTGGATAAAAATGGCAAAATTTTTGCTTGCGGAACTTGTCTAAAAAGCCGCGAATCGGAAGGCTCTGAGACTTGCCCTATGTCTACAATGAAAGACTTATATGAATTGGTAAAAGAGAGCGACAAAGTCTTTTCATTTTAACGCACAGCCGAAACACGATAAGGTTTTTGATATATTCATACCTGTGTTACACTCAAGCATATGAAAAAACTTATTATTTCTTTCCTAGCGCTCTTTGTGGGATTGCTCCTCGTAACTCAAATGAGCCCGTTAGCCACTGTTTCCGCGTCAACCCAGCACGCAGTGAGTCCAGCTGCCAAGGTAAAAACCCCAGTTAAAGTTAAGCAGTTTACAGCTACTGCCACAGGTGAGGCAACTGTAAAAGTGACTTGGAAAAAGCACCAGGCTGATGGTACGCAAGTAAGAGTAGTGAACCAGCGGGGAGAGTTGGTCACTAAAAAAAATACCAAGAAACGTCAGGGCATAACTATTACCGGTTTAACCCCTGGAACGATATACAAGCTGAAGGCTCGGGCCTACAATAAACGTGGTGATGGCGGATTTAAGTATGGGGAATATTCCAAAACTAAAACTGTCACTACTAGCGAAGCCGCAGCAGAAGACCAGCAAGATGAGGCTTCAAAGACTGTTGATGTAGCGATCTCTGGCTTTGCCTTTAGCCCAGAAACGATAACCGTTAATGTTGGCGATAGCGTTCGTTGGACTAATAACGATTCAGTTACTCACACAGCATCCGAAGTAAATCTCGTGTTCAATACTGACCCCCTATCTCCTGGCGAGTCTGCGACTCTTCTAATGGATCAAGCTGGTAGTTTTGATTACTTCTGTGTATTTCATCATTCGATGACCGGCCTGGTAATCGTTGAATAATAAATGTCGGTATTGCTAGACAGGTCGATGTTGATACGCTTTCCAACCCGCTTCGCGATACTGTTTAGCTGCCAATGATGGGTCGCTGGCGCCATAAATTCCACGGCCGACGATGATGATGTCGGAACCGCCTTGGATAGCTTGTTCGGGCGTGACGTATTGCTGCTTTAACTGATCGCCTTTGTCCGCAAAGTTGATACCAGGAGTCATGGTGACAAAGTTTGGATCATCGAGTAATCGTTTCATGCCAATAAAACCAATCACAAAATCTGAATATTTCTGCGCCCAGGCAACGGCCGTTTTGGTATAATCCCCTGTCGCTAAATTCCCAGCCGAGCTCATTTCGGCGAGCAGTAATAACCCAGCGCCCTTCGTCTTACCAACTTCCCATAACCCTTCAATAATCCCTGGACCCGGCACGACATGGGCATTGATAATATCCGCCCAGTCAGCAATGCGATAGATTCCCCCACCGTATTGCAATTTTACCGTATTACCGATATCGGCAAACTTGCGATCTTCAAAAATGAGAAACTGGTATTGTTTTTTTAGGTCCAACAACGTGGTGATCAAGTCAGGCGTAAAATCGCTAATCACATCAATGTGGGTTTTTAACACACAAATGCTATCCCCCACTTGCTGTACCAATTTCACTAGCTCGTTCGCAGTGGTGACATCTGCGGCCACGGCTAAATTAGATTGTTTATCTTGAATAATTTTAGCGAGAGCTACTCGAGTTGGGTTGACCATATTACTGTTTGCTTTCTAAAAATTTTTTACCATGACCAATGGTGATATTAATTGGTACACCACTTTTGCATAACGGGCAATCTTCGGCCGAGTACAATTCCACCGGCATGTCGGCCAGCGCAAAAAACGGCACGCCAAAATACTCGCTGGTGACTTCCGCTGGGTTCTTGTTGACCATCACCGCTGCGGCCACCACATTCCCGCCTGCCTTTTGCACGGCCTCAATGGCTTGCTTAAGCGAACCGCCGGTTGTCGTGAGATCTTCTACCACGACCACATTTTTTCCTTTCACTAACTGATCATACCCTCGTGTCAGCTTCAATTCATTATCTTTCTTCTCAGCATAGACACTCAAAATTGGTTTCTTCAATTTTAACCCTAAATGGTAGGCTGTCCATTGTGACAAAATAATTCCACCCAAGGCCGGGCCAGCGACGACATCCAGTTTATAGCTCAGAAAGCCTTCGGCGAATTGCTCACACACAGCCGATGTTTCCGCAATGTGTGGATACAGAGCATCTTTGTTGATATACGTTGAAAAATGTGGGCCTTTGGTGCCAACAAAATGATCATCCGTCATGACCGCCTTGACCTGTTTGAGTGTGGCGAGGATATCAATCATACAGTTTTAATATTGAATAATGGTGCCGGATTTATCGCGATGATACTTGCCAAATTCTAGCAAGCTTAAGGCATGTTGGCCAGTAATGACTGGACCCACTTGGCACATCGGTTCACCAGTATCATCAACACAACACTGTCCACAAATACCAAAACCACATTTCATATATCGTTCGACGCTGATTTGACTCCGCACGCC
>DOSP01000029.1:3349-5211 GCA_003512175.1 Candidatus Kerfeldbacteria bacterium | reverse complement strand
GCTACGAGGGCGGCGGCATATTCCATTGGTTCGGGGCCACAGACATACACCACCGTTTTTTTCAGTTGCGTTTTGGTCAACTCGCGCAGACGTTGTTCGAGGAGTTCGGTGACATAGCCGTGGTGGCCGACTGATCCATCGTCGGTCGATAACTGGGTGTGCTTCGGAAAATGATCAGTATACAGTAGTAAGTTTTTAGAGCGCGCACCGACCAATAACTCATAGGTACAGCGTTGCTGCTTGGCGGCCGTAATTAAATACGCCAAGGGCGCAGCACCGTAACCACCACCCACGGCAATAACATGCTGTCTCGGTTTCCAGGTATAGGGGTTACCAAACGGGCCGGTTACGCCAATGGGATCGCCCGGCTTCAAGCGAAACAGTGCTTGGGTAAATTTGTTAATTTTAAAAACCACCGCTGTAAATGTTTTGCCATCATCGGCGGCAATTGAAAATGGCTTCTGGTCGACGCCGGGTAACCACAACATGACAAATTGGCCGGGCTGCGATTGCAACCGTGGGAAAGCGAAGGTAAAGCCATCTACGTTATTGGCTTCGTGGGTAATGGTTTTCAGATAGGCGATCTGTGGTTTCACGAACGATGCGCTTTACCAATAAGACTGTTTAATTTTTTGATCCTACATTTCTTCATGTACTGTTCCATTTCAGCAACGATCTTGCCAAACACGGCTGGGCCACGCCAAAAGGCAGCTGACCCAACTCCAATCAAAGTACCACCAGCTAGCATCATTTCAATGGCATCATCACCGATCGTTACTCCACCCGTGGCAATGATGGGGATTTTTTTCACAGAATTATAGACATCCCACACCGCCTTCAAGGCAATGGGCTTTAGCGCCGGTCCGGATACACCACCCACCTGGTTGGCCAAAAAAGGCGCCTGGAAGGTGCTATCAATCGTCATGCCGCTGGCAGTGTTCACAGCTGTAATGGCATCCGCTCCGGCCAATTCACAGGCGCGAGCAATTTCACCGATATTCCAGGCATTGGGCGACAGCTTCATAATCACTGGGACGCGTTTGGCCTGTTTTTTGACCACCTTCGTAATGGCAACTGCCGCATCGGCGCTATAGGCAAACGGTGAGCCAAATTCATCACCGACATTAGGGCAGGACACATCCACCTCAAGGGCATCAATTGGTGCCGTCACAATTCGTTTGGTGACCTGGCCAAACTCAGCCACGGTTCCAGCAAACACACTCCCAATCAGCGGGGCTCGACACATCGCCTTAAATTTCTTGAGCTCTTTGATCCCTGCTTCTACCCCTGGGTTCGACAATCCCACGGCATTGATAAAAAAATGGTCATAGCCCCCCATGGTTGGGTTGGGATGACCGGACCTGGGTTTGAGAGATAACGATTTGACCGTCACGCCACCAGCACCTAAATCAATGCAGTGCTTCATGGAAGCGGCGGTAACTCCAAGGATACCGGAGGCTAAGACAATCGGGTTTTTAAACGGAATGCCGAGAAAGGAAATGGCCGTAGACATTGGCCATAGTATACCGGCTTAGCGCAGGCTCAGCAAGTGTTGTATCGTCGTTTTCCAGTGTCGCTGCTGCTGCGTGAGCCAGCGAGATTGTTGGGTCCAACTCGTTTGAGCCGGCGCCAGGCTGTAGGACTTTTGTTGGATGTTTTTCACTGGGTCAATCTGGTCAAGTTCATCCAGATGGGCGGCCACGTGCCGGTAGGCGTCGCGGAACGGTATGCCTTGCTTCACTAGATCCAAAGCTTTATCGGTGGCGAAAATTTCGGCAGTGCAGGCGGCTAAGCACTTGGCTTGGTTCAGGGTGATACCCTCGGTGACCGTGCTCATCACTTTGACGGTGTTGCTATAGAGT
>DOSP01000029.1:0-3344 GCA_003512175.1 Candidatus Kerfeldbacteria bacterium | reverse complement strand
TCGGGACTGCAAGCGGCGAGGCACTTGGCTTTATTCAGGGTAATGCCTTCCGTCACTGTGCTCATGACCTTCACGGTATTGCTATACAGATGCAGGGCCTTCACCAGTAGATCTTTGCTGAGCTGACTGTCACGGTTATAGCCAGACAGCAACACATTCTGCAACTCAATCATCGAAATCAAATGTCCGAGCATGATATTGGCTTTGCCGCGGGTGAGTTCAAACACGTCACCATTGCGTTTTTGAGGCATCAGCGACGAGCCGGTGCAATATTCCTTCGGCAGCTCAACAAAACCGAATTCAGACATCGAGAAGACCAACACATCATTAGCAAATTTGGCCATCGTTTGCATGAGTTGGTTCAGCGCAAACACAATGGCGGCTTCTACCTTGCCCCGCGTATAGGACACATACATGGTATTATTCTGGACTTTTTTGAAACCCAGCAACTTGGCGGTATAGGCTCGGTCAATTGGTAAATTCACTCCAAAGCCAGCCGCACTGCCGAGCGGGCTCATATCGTTATAGTGGAAGGCCGTTTTGAGCAGTTCAACATCATCCAATAAGGCTTCAGCGTACTGACCAAACCACACTGCGCCGGACGTGGGCATGGCACGCTGCATGTGGGTGTAGCCCGGCATGGGGACCGACCGATAGCGTTTAGCCAGTCTGATAAAATGGTCAGCTAAGGTTAAGGTATGACCATACACATTCATCAGTTTTTCTTTACTGTACAAGCGTGTCATCGTTACGACTTGGTCATTGCGGCTGCGGGCCGTGTGAATTTTTTTGCCGAGATTGCGGAGTTGTTTCACTAGGTAATTTTCGATGGCGGTATGGCCGTCTTCATCTTCTAATTGAACAACAAACGTACCCTTTTCCCACAGGGTCAACAATTTATTAAATTCGCGTTGTATTTGTTTAAATTCAGCCGGAGTGAGTATGCCCATTTTTTTAAGCATGGCTGCTTGAGCAATGCTACCGTAGATGTCATGTTTGACCATCACCTGGTCGAGTTCGTAATCATTCCCAACCGTAAATTCAAAAATTTCCTTGTTGATATCGTAACCTTTGTTCCATAGTTGTGTCATATGCTTTATAGAAACTGAACCGTACCACCCTTATAGACCGGATCCCACAAATCAAACTCATCTTTTTGGGCGTTCGTTAGGCTTTCAACCGGTAGACGTTGCAGGACATCTCGATAAAATGATTGATTATGTGTTTCATGCATACCCACGACAGCGCCAAAGCCAAGATCCTTCAATCGGGCTAATTCATCAAACGTGGCGCAACCAATGCCGCGACGTCTGAGTTCAGGACGATCACGATACTGCTTGAATTCAATGGATTTCCTAGCATTTGGGCGACGAGCCAGGCTCAACTGCAAGAGTAATTTTTCATTTGGTTTGAGTAGTCCACTTTTCAAATAATACTCTACGTGGGGGCGCTCGGAATGTGTCAGGAGATAATCTAACACTGCTCGATCACCATCATCCCAATCGCTTTTTTCGGGTGATGCGGCTTGGTCAACTACAAAAAATTGCAGAGCGTTAGGTGATCGTTCCACCGTACGAATTGCCAGACGCGCTGGCTCACCTACACTGACCAAGAGAGGCTCTGTCACAAAAATATCTAATGCCTGATCTGGAATGTCCAAACTTGTTTGTTGGGCGGTGCGGCAATGCTCTTGCCAAGCCCGTACCGCTTGAGTGCGACGTTCTGCAACCTTCGCTCGTCGTTCGGGTGTGAGTTGCTCGGCCGATTGTGCGAATCGAGGATGTTGTTCCATACGTTAGACCTTAACAGAAATCACTTGGCCTGTCACCAGTATGCCAACATAAGGTGACCAGCCGCATTTGCTTTTGATATCCGTAGGCCGAATTGTCC
Source organism: Candidatus Kerfeldbacteria bacterium (assembly GCA_003512175.1). GTDB lineage: Bacteria > Patescibacteriota > Patescibacteriia > UBA9570 > UBA9570 > UBA9570. The sequence continues at coordinate 1,454 of DOSP01000029.1, read as the reverse complement.
AGGTTTTATCAGGATCAATGACCACTGCTCGAGTGTGTTCGAAACCAAATAATTTTCTAGGATTCGTGTAACAGCAACGAATAATATCATCGACGGTGAGTTTTCCTTCGGCTACACCGGTGAACAAGAGCGGTGCAAAAAATTCGATACTCGGAAATCCAGCCGCACCGTCCGTCGAATCTTTTTCCGCTACAGTATGTGGGGCATGGTCAGTAGCGATAGTATCCACCACACCGTCACGGATCCCTTGCCACAAGGCTGCCCGATCGGTTGGTGTGGCCAGCGTTGGATTCACTTTTGCTCGATTACCCAGTTGCTGATTCGATTGATCTAAAAATAAATGGTGTAATGTCACTTCAGCATACACTGGCAAGCGGTCGTTTTTTGCTTCACGTATTTGTTCTAAGTGATCAGCTGTTGACACGTGGCAGAAGTACGTTGGTTTTTTGTATTTCCTGACAAATTGTAAAATTCGTTCTGGACCGGTGTCGTCATGAATCATGACTATTTTCTGTGCACCCTGATACAGTTGATCTAGTGCCTCGTCCGATTGTACAAACAGACCGGTGGCATGCGGTTGTAAAAAAACTTTAAAGCCACACGTTTGATCTTGAGCCGCTAACGCCTCTTGAATAGAACTATCAGTCACACCAACCGGAAGTTTGTATTCAATGTTTGGATTTTGGGATTTGATTATTTGGTGCTTACGTTCAATGTCAGCTAAAGTCAACACCGGCGGAACATTACTGGGCATATCGACGACACCAGTCACTCCACCGGCCAGTGCCGCGGCTGAACCGGTGATCCAATCTTCTTTATATTCCTGACCTGGTACTCGAAAATGGACGTGACAATCAATCAGCCCTGGCAAGGTTATTGCCATACACCAACGACATATTCTAGTAACGCCGCTCGTATGGGAACGGCAAAACTGGCTTGCTGAAAATAATAGGCTTGGGCTAGACCGTCGATACTCGTTGGCAATTCCGTTGTACGTGGTAAGGGAGCAATAATTTTTGCTGTCGCTTTCATTTGTTGAACATCAGACACAGATAACGTGTAGGACTGCCTAAATTGTTCAGCTTCGGCTTTATTACTAAAGCGTTCGTCCTGTACTCGGGTCACTAACACAATATCCGCTTCATTCAGATAAGAAGTGTATTTTTCTTTTCTGGGATCAACTTTAATTTGGGTGACGTCGTTGAAGAGTGTCAGTGTATCTGACAGTGAGTGAGCTACCCGGGAATGTTCAAGATCACCGATCATCAGGATAGTAAAATTATCTATGCGACCAATCCCCTGCTGGATCGCAAACAAATCAAGGACAGTTTGGGTAGGATGTTGATTGGCGCCATCGCCGGCATTGATGACCGGTACGCTGGCTACCGCTGCCGCGCGTTTGGCTGAACCAGCTTCTGGGTGGCGCATAACGATGGCATCGGCATAATTGGAAA
>DOSP01000076.1:7876-16306 GCA_003512175.1 Candidatus Kerfeldbacteria bacterium | reverse complement strand
GCTTCTAGGCACTTCAATTGCACTGTGCCATCTACATCAATAAACGAGCGTACATGGGTTACGCCCTGAGCAACCATGCGATTCATCCCCTCACGCATCCGGCTGCGGAGATCATCTGGGGTATAATTTTCTTTGAGTTGTTTATACAGATGCCACTTGGCTTCCATAGCGATGTGCGATTGCCGCAAATTTTCCTGGTTGATCAAAAAGGCCTTATCCAAGTGGGCATGACAGTTCACGAAGCCGCCCTTGGCTTTGACTTTGTCTAGGAAGATACTTTTGAGATCGTAGGGTTTGGGCATAGTTTTGGCGCCGATTTAAAAAATGGACCCCAACTGGGGCCCGCGGCTTTATCTATAGTGTGATTCTGCGATGTCGATAAATGGTGTATACATCGCCACCTATAATAGCGCTAGGTACGATTTCTGTAAAGGGTCTCATCCACCACACTGATCATATCGGCTTCTTTCAAATTCCCACCCAGAAACTGGTTAATTTTTTGCACTTCAACCGCCGGTTGTTTCATGACATCGTTATACCAAATTTCTAAGGCCGTGAGATGCGGCTGGGTTTGCAGCCAAGCCAGCATGTTTTTCAGGTGCCCTTCGAATAATTCCTTCATTTCCGCGTCATCAATGTGCATATCAGCATTGCGGCGCAGCAGCATTTTTTTCTGGGACGCTAAAATTTCCGGCATGGCACGGCGCATGAAGATCACTTTATATTGGTAATCTTTGGGTAACTCATACAGCAGCATCGATACCATCTTCACTACCTTGCCCTCGGCCTCCGGCAGCCAGCCCGTATCCTGTGGCAGCTGTTTGACGCGCTCAAATTCATAGTAGCCCTTTGGGTTGTCCACATCTGCTGTCCGAATGTCATCAATCAGCGGCTTCATACCACCGGCTTCCAGCATCTTCATCATCAGGGACGTACCTGATCGGGGGAGACCAGAAACAATTGTAATCATGAGCGCAATTTGTCTCGCAATAAACTAGTGACAATTTCGGGATTAGCTTTGCCTTTCATCTCTTTCATCACCTGGCCAATCAGATACATCAACAATCGTTCCTTGCCGGCTCGATAATCTGCCACGATTTGCGGATTCACCGCGATCACATCATCACACACTTTCCCCAGGGCTCCAGCATCATGCACTTGTTCCAAATCGAGCTCCGCGATTACCTGGGAAGGATCGGACCCATGTTCAAACATGTGGCGCAATACCGTTTGAGCCGCTGACGAATTCAGTCGATTTTGATGGACTAAGCTGATAAATTCCGCTAAATTTTCCGGAGTGATTTTAAGCTGGTCAAACGGCAACTTGGCTTTGGCTAATTGGCCGAATAGTTCTGTGGTGATCCAGTTACAGGTTTGACGGCATAATTTTTGTCCCTCACGCTCCCACACCTCGTCATCGCTTCCTTCTGTTGTATCAAGCGAATTTAACCACGAGCGCAACTCGGAGACCGTTTCTTCATAATAGTCAGCCACACGAGGATCTGTGGTCAGTACTTTAGCATCATAGTAGGACAAAAAATACTCCTCGCGGAAACGATCCCGCCGTTCCATTGGCAATTCGGGTAATCGTCTGGCGATGGTATTCAGCTGCTCTTGGGTAATGCGCAGCGGGGGCAGATCTGGTTCCGGAAAATAACGGTAATCCGCCGCCTGTTCCTTGCTGCGTTGCTCAACCGTTTTACCGGTCGCATCATCCCAACCGCAGGTGCGCAGCTGCTCAGGAGCTTGATGTTTTTCCCACAAGGCGGTCTGCTGTTTGATTTCATAATCCAGCGCGCGTTCAGCCGACCGGAACGAGTTCATATTTTTAATTTCGGTTCGCGGGTACAGTGCCTCATCATCAACCGGTCGCAGTGAAATGTTCACATCCATCCGCATGTGACCCTTTTCCATATCGGCATCAGAAATACCTAAATAACGCACTAGCATCTGTAACTCCTGCAGAAATAATCTGGCTTGCTCAGGCGATTTAATTTCCGGCTTCGTCACGATCTCAATTAATGGTGCGCCAGACCGGTTAAAATCAACCAGAGTGGCTTGGCTCGTGTGGATATTCTTAGCGGCGTCCTCTTCTAGATGAATTCGTTCAATACCAATTCGCACCGGCTCTGTATTATCCTCATACAGCATCAAGTACCCATCGCGGCACAGTGGCAAATCGTGCTGTGAAATCTGGTAGCCTTTTGGCAGATCGGGATAAAAATATTGTTTACGATCAAACTTTGTTACCTCAGATATCTTACAATTCAGGGCAATGCCAGCCATGATGGCCATGTCGACTGCCGCATGGTTCAGCACCGGAAGTGTACCCGGGTGGCCCATCGAAACGGGGTTCACATGCACGTTCGGCTCAAGCGAGTCAGCCGCCGCATCACCCGAAAACAACTTCGAGTTGGTGGCGAGTTGTACATGGACTTCGAGACCAATCACCGGCTCATAGGAGGTGGCCATAGTGGTCGTATTTTTTCATGTTTTTGCGCTTTGGTCAAGCCAGTGATGGAGATATTCCGTGGCGACCACATCATCTTCATTATAGTTCACAATGTCCTGCAGCACTGCCCGATCCCCAGTTTCCAACCACTTCTCGTACCAGAAGATGCTCTGGGCCCCGCCGGCCTTGGGGTGACGCCAGGTATACTGCAGAAACTTTGACTTAGCGATATCTTTAATGGAGTAGAAGTACAAGGGGAAAATAATAGATTCTTGAACAATAGTGGATAAGTCGATAAACCGGTCCACAAATGGTTTGACTAGCTCTTCTCCGCCGTACTGTTTGGCCATTCCCAAGGTGCGTGATCGTTCGTAATCCGCAAAATGATACACGCGATAGTGATTCGGCGGCAAGGTCTTCAGCCAATCCAAAAATTCTTGCCACATAACTCCCTCATCTTCAGGTTGTTCAGCTACGAATGAAATATAACGTCCAGGCTGTGTGCCTTCTACGATCCAAAAACCAAACAGATATTGCACCTGTAATAAGGGATCGCCTTCAATATCAAAATAAATTTTCAAGGGCGCATCCAAAATGGTGGGACGTTTCAACCAAATGATATCGTTTTTGACGAGTGACTGAGCCTGCTGTTGCACCCGGTTCAGTCCAGCGCTATTCATGTAGGGGATTTTTGGTAAACGACTAAAATTGGCTGCGGCCACGTCATGCACAGTCTTGAGACCAAGTTCACGAAACAAGCTCATGGCTCGGCTGTCTAATTTGTAAATTAAAGCAATGTCGTCGGCTGCTTCGGCCTCACGCACACATTCTTTGAACCACGGATTTTGTTTGCAGCTGCTGACTAATTTTAACGGTGGCTTTTCGCCCTCGATGATCCGTTGAATCTCCTTCATTTTTGTCCAGGTTTTTGTTTTATGTAGGTCGGTTAAGGTGATCGGCAAACGTTCATGCTCACTATTAATAATGGCACAGTCTTCCGGAAAGACGCCTTGCAGATGTTCTAAGATAAGCGCATAGAGGGTGAGTTGCAACCAATGGGCCTGTTTGATTTCTTTGGAATTTTTGATATCAATTGGTCGATAGAAGTCTCCAACTTTTTCCAGTAAGTCCGGTCGACCTTGATAACGGACTCCACCCATCTCCGCCCGAATGGCGCCTTGATAAATCAGTGGCACACCCTGCTGCATCAGTTTTTTCGTTTCTGCATACGCCGCTTCACCTAGGCTAACGTCCACAGCCACTACGTTGAGTTGTTTAATGTAATCTTCCTCATGCAGCACGCCCTGTTCTAACAGTTTCTGGGCAAGTTCTGGCATGTCGCCTTTCCGTTTTGGATCACCATACCGATCCCGCCAAATCCAGTGTGGGCAGGTGGCGTGTTGGAAAAATAGACTAGGCGTGAAGGTTAACATTAGTTCAAAACTTCACCACAGTAGCTACTGTTCGATGCCATTGCTACTTTTTAGAAGCAGTAAAATATGATGACTCTCATCCACACTCATGATTTTTTGGGCTACCATTTCCGAGGCCAATCGTTCCACATATCTGATGTTTTTTTCTCTTAGCCACACTTTATTCAGATGATCGTATAAAGATTGAAAATGTAACTCCAGCATTCCTTGACTTTTGCTTATCATTTTTTCTATTTCAGGCAATGTTGTTAAACACTGATCACGCATTCTAGTAAAGGATTCTATACATGGCTCAATTGATTTGTTTAACTCGTATTTTTGAACAATATCATGATTCTCAACACGTAATTTCTCCAATGCTAACCTTGCTACTGTACAATTGTCTATCATACCTTGCACAACTTGTTTAAGTCTTTTCAGACGCTCCGTTGAACGTTCCCAGTGAGCCCCCATTTCGTTACGTTCTAGGGGTGCTTGTGAACCAAGTATTTTACGACTTAAATCTCGATGTTCTGCGATTAGATCGTCATAATTTGCAAGGTATTGCCCTTTGATTCTCTCAAATTCTCGCACCACGCGGACCATTTCATAATTTTCTTCAATTTTACCGCGAATTCCTTCGTCTTTTGGCTTTATCGGTTTGTCACCAGGCGGCCTATCATATTTAGACATATGGCCTAGTGTATGGCACGTTCGGCTTTCAGTAAAGCCTTTTTTTTACCCAGCAAACCATTATACCCACCAACACTGCCATCCGATTTGATAACCCGATGGCATGGGACAGAAGGGTCAGCGTTCTTTGATAAAATCGATCCAACCGCCCGATAGGCCCGGGGCTGACCAGCTTTTTGAGCGACCTGATTGATACGTTAAAAATTTTCCCCGAGGAATGGAACGAACTACTGTATAGACCTTTTGGGCAAACGGAGTCACACATGGCATCATAACATATACTGGCAGACAAATCATTACCATTGTATACTGTCGTATGTGAACAAAAAGTGGCTTATTCTAGGGATAACACTGGGGCTGGTTATTTTGGTGGTCGGAGTACTGATTTGGAGTAGTCAAGGCAGGAGTACACCGGTTACATCAACCACAAACATAACTTCAAATCAACCAATAACAGTACTCACCAACCAGTCTGCGCCGGAACTTGAATTTGTGGCCACACAGACGTTGCCGAGCGGTACTCATCGTCCGGAAATTCTCTATAAGGATGGAAAAGTGTATCTGGTGATGGTATATCCGGATAATAAAAATCAGATTCAACACCAGGGTATGGTGTTCGATGCATCTGATCCCACGCAGATTGATTTTAGTCGACCGGAAAAACAATTCCCAGTCTCATGGATCACCGATAACTATGGCCGCGGTGCTGACCACCGAGCCGCGTTGGTTGGTAATGAATTTTGGGTGGTGGTGCAAAGTTTAATTATTGATCCAACGAAAAATTGCACTGGCGGACCAATGGAACCTTGCACGAAAAGCCAACATCTGATCTTCTCCCGGTTTAATCTTGACGGAGACGAGATTGCCACATCAGAAGTGACTAGCACTGTTGAATTTCCGGAAGATAATTATCCCGACATGAGTGTGTTGGCTGTTGGCGAACATCTGTTGATTAATACCGGTACAAAAATGGGTTTGAAAATTAGTGAAATTGATGCTGATGGCAACATTATCGATACAGACGAATATTCTACATCGCCCACCGGAATTCTAGGCGGTATCGGAAATAGTTTATTTCTTGGCCCAGACGATACTGTGCTCTTGTTCACCAGCTCAATCAACCAAATCGGTGTGACCAAATTCAATAGTGATCTTACAGTGGTAGAATCGTCTACCTTTGATTTACCGGATGAAGAGAACACTTTTCCCACTGGAGTGTTTTACAAAGATGGCTACTATTATGTAGCTTACAGTGCCCGAGAAGCCGGCGATGTCGCTATTGAAACTAATCCCCTGTTCCCACGGTTGATGATATTGGATCAAAATCTAGAAGTTGTCGATGTCATAGCCATTTCAGATGAAGCCGGCACCGGACACGTTCATCCTACCCTAGTCATCATTGACGACGTGCTATTTTATGCCTGGAGTAAAAAAATAGGTACAACGCCGCAAGTGCAAGTTGAACAATATCGTTTGGAATAGTTTGGTCGGGGTACCGAGACTCGAACTCGGAACCTCACGAACCCGAATCGTGCGCCCTACCAATTGGGCCATACCCCGTAGATGAGCGATAGTGTAACTAATTCACACGGTAATGGCAACCCAGACTATCCCTCCGTTTCAAGGCAGCCGTTAGGACCGCTTCACCCACCGTAGCCATGTTGCGTAATTCAAGATACGGGCTACCATCAGCCGTAGCACGAATAGCGCGCATGGCTTCCAGGCCCGAGTGCAAACCAGCCTGAGTGCGCACAATACCACCCGCTTCCCACATAATATTTTGTAGTTGTTGCCGTAAACCAATCAAAGTATCGTCTTCTGACCAGTTGATGCGACTATGCATTTTACTTCTTTTCTTTTCCTGTTCAGGTAGAGTTCGCATAGAGTGAGCCGAACGACTCGCTAACACCAAACATTCTAATAGTGAATTACTTGCCAAACGATTAGCACCATGTAAACCGGTGTGGGCGGCTTCACCGATTACGTATAAACCTGGCAGTGAGCTGCGACCAAACAAATCGGTATGGACACCACCACACAGATAGTGCGCCACGGGAGTGATAGGAATAAGGTCTTTATCTAAATACAATTTATCTTTGGCCAAGTACTGGTAAATTCCAGGAAAACGTTTTTTTAGAAATACCGTTGATTTGTGACGGAAGTCAAGATACACTAATCCTTGACGTTGTTGGCGATACACCGCTCGACTGACTCGATCACGCGGCCATAATTCATTCACAAACCGCTTATAGTTGAAGTTGACTAAATGAGCGCCTTCGCCACGTAAGGCTTCTGACAATAAAAACGGCCGTTGCCCTGGAATATAATAGGCTGTGGGATGAAACTGCACAAATTCCATATCACGCACGCTGGCGCCAGCTCGCATGGCCATCGCAATACCATCACCGGTGACCACGGGCGGATTCGTTGTATACGGATAAATTTGCCCTGCCCCACCCGTGGCTAAAACCACGCAATCACCATAGTAATTCTTCTTTTCGGTTTGAATTCCACAGATGCGTCGGCGGCTCGATAAGAGGTCAATCGTAAATTCCCATTCTTGAATACTGATGTTCGGATGCTGTTTGACAGCTTTAATTAAAGCCTGTTCCACGGCGCGGCCAGTCATGTCTTGCACATGCACAATACGACGGCGAGAGTGCCCACCCTCGCGGGTCAAATCTAATTTTCCACCCGTACTAGTGAATTGTACTCCTAACCGCAATAACGCCTGAATATGCTGTGGCGCTTCCCGAATGATCGTTTCAACGGCGCGACGGTTGTTATGGCCACTACCCGACCGCACGGTATCACGCACATGCTTGGCAAAGCTGTCTTGTTGATCCAAGACAGCGGCAATTCCACCTTGCGCATAGCTGGAACTACTGGCAGCAATTTGATCTTTCGTAATTAATGTAACCTGGCTATGCTCGGCACAGCGCAACGCACAATATAAACCAGCAATGCCGCTACCGACAATAATGACGTGTCTCATGGAATAATGTCCAAAGAAATATCTAAGGCTGGTGCAGAATGCGTCAGATAACCGATTGATAACACATCGACATCCGTTCTGGCGTATCCCATAATGTTTTCCGGCGTAATACCACCGGAGGCTTCTAGGATATATTTTTTTCGAAGTTTTTGTTGTGTCAGCCACCGAACTATGCCTTGTATTTTCTCCGGTGGAAAGTTGTCCAGTAACAATATTTGAAACTGAGGATAGTGAAGAATGACACGCTTCAATTGACTGATTGATCCGACTTCAATACCGGCCAATTGCTTTCCCCACCGGACGTGTTTCAATACGTCATGTTCCGCCAGTGCCAGATGGTTATCTTTCACGAGCACTCCGTCAAATAATCCTAACCGATGAGTATATCCACCACCCAGGGCAACGGCTTTTTTATCTAAAGCGCCCCACTGAGTTTTTCTAGTCGCCGCAATCAATGGATATCGACCAATTTTTTTGATCAGTTGCTGAGTCAGCGTGGCAATACCGGATAAACGTTGTAGCGTATTTAATACAGTTCGCTCAACCAACAGAATATCACGCGATCGACCAGAGATTTTTAACTTTTTTAAAAAAAGATTATGTTTTCGTAACAACCAACCAATTTCTTCTACACCAGCTAACACGCCAGGTTGATTTTGCCGGATCACAGCCTGACTGGTCTGGTGACGGGGGATCAATTTTTTACTCGTGACATCAGTAGTGGCATCACTGTGCAGGGCTCCCAGCAGATAGCGCTCAACCTGTTCCCGATACCAGGGATGCTGCAGCGTCAGTTCTGCTGAGCGATCATAGTACTGCTTGATGTTCATCCATACAGTTTACCCGATGGCGACCATCCGATCAATCGCCTGTTTGGC
>DOSP01000076.1:5018-7721 GCA_003512175.1 Candidatus Kerfeldbacteria bacterium | reverse complement strand
TTCGGCAAAGTGATTTTTTTCATATATTCACACACCGCCGTTTCTTTTAGCGGATAGTAGCGTTTGCTAGGTACGTCACGTTTCATCCGCTCAATAATCCCAACTTCGGTGCCAATAATAAATTCATCTGCTGGTGAGCTCGCTACCTCCTTAATCATGCCACTGGTGGAAAGTATCTTGGCCGTTTTAATTTGCTTTTGGTCCATCATATACAAGCATTGACTGACACAGCCGCATTCTGGATGGAGAATAAATTCTGCATTAGGATGTTTCTGCTGTAATTTCTGCAAATGCTCGGCCCGAAAACCTGCATGGACATGGCACTCCCCTGGCCAGATGTGCATATTTGCTCGTTTCGTTAAACGCTGGACATACGCGCCTAAGAACATATCCGGGCCAAATAAAATTTCCCGATCAGGCGGAATCGATTGCACTACGTGTACTGCATTCGATGATGTGCAGCAATAATCGGTCAGCGCCTTCACCTCAGCCGTTGTGTTCACGTACATGACCACAACCGCTCCAGGATGCTCCGCTTTCCACTGGCGAAGTTGATCCGCATTGATGGAATCGGCCAGTGAACAGCCAGCAGCGAGATCCGGTAGGAGGACGGTTTTATTGGGTGATAAGATTTTTGCCGTTTCGGCCATGAAATGTACTCCGCAAAACACAATGGTGTCCGCCGTGGTCAGTGCAGCTTGGCGGGATAATTCTAGTGAGTCGCCAATGAAATCTGCCACATCATAAATTTCCGGTAGCTGATAATTGTGCGCCAAAATAACGGCGTTACGCTGCCGTTTGAGCGATAATAGGTTCGATCGTGTCATGGATGGCGGTTGGGACATACTGTTTCCACGTTGGGTTATGTTGGCGAATCAGCTGACGAATAGTGGTGGCATCAATTGGCAGGGTCTGGATAATTGGAATGACTCTGACACCAGCTGCCTGACACAAACGTTGCACGAGCGCATTACCGCTGACCACCCCATCAATTGCTGGGGTAACAGTATAGATGATTTTAATGAGGTGCTCAACCCAGTGCGCGTCATCATGGATATCGGGGACGGCCACAATGGGTCCGGTCGTGACTTGCTGCAAGCACCACCGCCGTTCGGAGAAATTCAGTGGATTGTCCGCGGTACGACTGTATTGACTGCTTCCGACCGCAATTATTATATCAGCATACTGCTGAATAATAGAGACGTGCCCCTTGTGCAAGGGCTGGAAACGGCCAATAAATACCACACTCATGGTCTGGCTGGTAAGGTCAATTTATGTTTTGCCAAAGCCATCCGATTGGTGACCAACTGTATTTGCTCGGCCGAAAAGGGAGTGAGTGGTTGATCCAGCTCAATGGCCTGAAGAATCTGATCGGCCACAGCGTACGTAATTCCCAACTCTGCTTCATCCGTTTGGCCGTCCCATAAGCCAGCACTCGGAGGCTTGATGATGATCTCTTCCGGAATGCGTAATTGCCGAGCTAGTTCCCAGACTTGGGTTTTATACAAGCCAGCTAGTGGCAGGAGATCAACTCCCCCATCACCATATTTGGTGAAATACCCCAACAGCAATTCAGTTTTATTACCAGTGCCCACCACTCGTCCACCGCAGCGATTAGCTTGAGCGTACAATAGATTCATGCGGATGCGGGCTTTGAGATTGCCCAATGCGACCTGATTTAATTCACCGAGATGTGTTTCGTAGGCGGCTACCAATGGATCAATCGGAATGGCTTGGAATGGAATGTGGGTCGTGTCTGCTACGAGTGCGGCATGACTGGCATCGTCAGGCGCATTGGTGGCAGACGGTAAATAATAACCAAAGATCTGGGCTGGTCCGATCGCTTCCGCTAACAGATAGGCAACCACTGCTGAATCCACCCCCCCACTTAATCCGATCACGGCGGGTTTATCTTTGAGCTGGGCATTCAAAAACTGAACAATCTCTGCCTTCATACTCCCGTACTACCAAAACCTTTGGCTCCACGATCCGCTTCGGGAAGTTCTGATACCATACTCAACATGGGATGTTCGATAGGTTGAATTAATAACTGAGCTATTTTTTGACCTGGTCGGATATCGTAGGGCGTGTTACCCGTATTCAATAAAGCAATTTGGACCTCACCCCGATATCCGCTATCAATCACGCCGGCAATGGTGGTCACTCCCGTTTTTGTGGCAATCCCCGATTTATCCCACACTAATCCTACATGACCAACTGGAACGGCGATGGCAATGCCAGTTTTGACTAACGCACGCTGCTGTGGCGCGATCGTCACGGTTTCATCGGCATACACATCCATCCCGGCATCCGTGACATGGGCATAGGTGGGTAGCTGGGCCGATTGGGAGAGCAGTTTAACGGGCAGTTCCATACAGTTCGGTGATGATTTGATTGATATCAAACTGCACTTCAGTGAGTTGACGACTGGCATCCAGTACTACCCAATTGGTTTGTTGTTCGGCATAGTGCAAAAAATAATCTCGGACAGCCTGGTGAAATTCCTCATCAAACTCGTCAAAGGTATTCATGTCGTGTCCCGGTTGGCGTTTTTTTCGTTCCACTCCTAACTGTGGGTCCACATCTAAATAGATCGTCAGATCCGGCTGTAGGTTTGATCGGGCAAAGGCCTCCAGCTGCTGGATCAGCGCCTCTGGTTGCAGGTGTCGAGCTCCAACCTGGTAGGCCAAGGTCGAGCCAGTG
>DOSP01000076.1:1575-4939 GCA_003512175.1 Candidatus Kerfeldbacteria bacterium | reverse complement strand
GTGAAGCGATCACAGATCACCGACGTGCCATAATCCAGCATGGGCTGAATCAACTCGGCGACGTGTTGGGCGCGGTCAGCCAAAAACAATAACAGTTCAGTTTTCGTGGATAGGGTTTGCTCCAGAATCAGTCTACGCAACACTTGTCCAACAGCGGTTCCACCGGGTTCATGTGTAGTGGTGGCCGTGATATGGTGCTGGGCAAGAAAGTCAGCCGTTAATTGGACGTGGGATGATTTTCCACTCCCCTCGCCACCCTCAAAGACAATGAATTTACTCGACATAGACTGAGCTTACCACTTGGGTGCCATTAGTAAAGGATTCCTCATACACTCGCTTTTCGAACACCACAGCAGGCGCATCAGATAGTTGATAAGCTTTTACCCAGGCCTGGCCGCGACTGGCTTGGCTGACGAGCAGTTCAGATTCCGTCACACTGTCTTCTGCAGTATCCCACTGTATCGGGGCAACATCAACCTGCCCAGTAAATGTATCACCAAACGGACGGAATGATGGTAACAACCGCTCGCCAGTAGTGGAGAGTACAGCTACTGTACCAGCCGCTGTGCCATAACTGCCTACGAATATATTCTCCGCAATCGCTAAGTGGCAGCCAGGCGTCTTGAGATACTTCCCAAACGGACGGAACTGGCCCAAGATGGTGCCGGTTGTGTCGAGTAGTTGGATTATGGCTCTCGTACCATCATACCCACAGACGTACAGTGTTGTATCAATAAGCGCAAGATCTGTTACGGTGACTGTTGGCGTAACCGTCCATTGGATCTCACCAGTCGTTGCATAACCAGAAATTGTTCCGGAGCGTTGATCGGCTACTACCACTGTATCTGCCGTCAGCCAGGCTGCAGCCGGCTGGATATCCTTCAACTTGAATTTATTCAGCAGTGTGCCGCTGGTAGAAAATAATTTCACCACACTGGTCGAATCTTTGGTATCACGTCGGACAGCAGCCACTACGTTATCGGCAGCGGCTAAATACCCACCAGCCTTCCAGCTTTCACCAAATGGAAAGAAGGCATTCAAGGCTGTTCCGCCGAAAGACCATTGGCTCACAAAGCCATCTGATGCGCCGCTTTTCGCTGCAAAAAAAGCCGGCGTGGTATAGCGATACTCATCCTTCACGAGCGTTCTGGTGAGGGTAGTTTTTTCTGTCACACCATCTCGTGCCACCAGTTTAAACATAATGTCTCCATCCGGGTAACTAGAGATATCCACATCATCCGAAAAATCATAGTATGGCTGCGTGTAAGTGGCGACAGTTTCCCAATCGGCATCAGGCGTTTTCAATCTTAATTTGAGTGTTTGGACACCAACACCAATATCACCTACCGTGGCAGTCAGTGGTAAGGTGTTGCCAATGACAGTCCCATCCACGATGTCGGTATCGAGCGATGGTTGCCAAATGTCTGTCGCCAGGTGATTCGGAATATACTTTTCCGGATTGTACCACTCCTTGGCCGTCTCGGGATCATACACATGTCCATAATACACCCACTCTCCGGTATAGGGTGCTTTATGAATACCAAAATGCAAATGCACGGACCAACCGCCATTGTGTGATGAATCACCTAAGACGCCAATCACGTCACCGGTGTTGACCTCCTGACCAATCACTACGCGCACATCGGTTGGATCCAGGTGACCGTACACGGATACATGGGCTTGGTCTGTGCCGGCGTCATGCTCAATCAACACCACTAGGCCAAATTGACTCCGTTCCTGAGCCTCGCGCACGATACCGGCACCAGCTGCGTAGACGGGAGTGCCGGCTGGGGAATCAAACCCAGCATCAACTCCCATGTGATACAAATCGCCGCCAATGGCTTCCCCATGCTGCGTCGTGACATGCCAGCTCGGCAACGGGTAGATATACCCCGAAGCGACCAAAATTAGTGCGGCAAGGTAGCCAGCCATTGGTCTACAGCGTTGTACAAATCTTGTTTCGTCCCAGTGTTGTGTATGGTCATACCGGCCTGCTGTTGGACCTGGGCAATTTCACGTTCGGTGACATCTTGTTCCCGTTGGACAAATTCAGCGTAAGACATGTTTAGTTCGTCAGCCTTTTCTTGACGGAATTGCATTCGGCTAAATCTGATATCAACCGGAGCGGTCACATTCAATAAATAAAAAGTTGGTAACTGTCGGCAAGCCAGTAGTTCAGCCTCATAGCGTAACCCATCAATCACGGTGAGTTGATCGCCGGTCGCTCGGATATCGCTGCAAATGACGCGTGCCAGTACATCATCGCCAAATCGTTCGCGTAAATAGCCGCCCAGAGCGACTAACTCCGCCCGGCTATTTGGTTGATGCAGTCGTGCCAGGATATCGGTCAGCGGCTGGGAAAAACGGAGCACCCGAGCCTGTCGAGTGCGCTGGAGGTACTCAGCCACCGTTCCTTTACCGGCCAGCTTTTCACCTGTCAGCGCGATGACCATAGATTAGATGATCACTAATTCAACCCCGGCTTCCTTAAACATCGCCAAGATCGCTTCATCCCGATAGAATTCCGAAGCCACTACTCGCTTAATGCCGGCATTGAGGATAATTTTGGCGCAAATTTTACAGGGCGAGTGTGTGCTATAGAGCGTGCCTCCTTCAGTAGAACTACCATGCACCGCTGCTTGAATAATGGCGTTTTGCTCTGCATGGGTGGTCCGCACGCAATGGCCGTTTTCCATCAGGTGACCAATTTCTTCACAATGCGCTAGGCCACGAGGCGCGCCATTATACCCGGTAGAAATAATATACTTGTTTTTCACTAAGACAGCGCCGATGTGGGCGCGGTCGCAGGTGGCCCGATTGGCCACAACTCGAGCGATATCCAGAAAATACTGATCTAGATCAGGTCGAGGGGTAGACATGCCTGCAGTATATCAGGCGTTGGCGGACAGTGGAACCCCGGGCCCCATCGTGGTTGCCAAGGTAAGTGAACGAATGTATGTCCCTTTGGCGGTAGCCGGCTTGGCTTTGCGAATGGCCTCAATCACGGCTTGGGCGTTGGCTACAATGTGATCTGCTGGAAATGACACTTTACCGATAGCCAAATGGATATTCCCGGTCACATCATTCTTGAAATTCACTTTACCTTGCTTTAAGGCCGTCACCATTTTTTTAACATCCGGTCCAACAGTTTCCGTTTTGGGGTTTGGCATCAAGCCTTTCTGCCCAAGGATTCTGGCCACCGGCGCGAGCTGCTTCATCATATCTGGAGTAGCCACTGCCACATCAAAGTCAATTTTCCCGGTGGTTTTAATTTGCTGGATCACCTCCGCGGTACCAATAATGTCCGCGCCAGCTGCTTTGGCATCGGCTTCATGGTTAGCACCCACGAAGGCAATCACGCGTT
>DOSP01000076.1:0-1518 GCA_003512175.1 Candidatus Kerfeldbacteria bacterium | reverse complement strand
CCCACGAAGGCAATCACGCGTTTAGTGCGGCCAGTGCCATGGGGTAATTGTACGGAACCGCGAATGGATTGCTCAGACTTTTTTGGATCAATGCCCAGGCGGGCATGTAACTCAACACTGGCGTCAAACTTGGTTGGCGCTTCCTTCACAATGGCCACGGCTTCTTCCACTGTATACTGTTTGGCAGTAGTGATTTTTACGGCAGCGGCCCGATAACGTTTTGATGGTGTACTCATAGGTGGTGATTAATCTTCAATAGTCAAACCCATTTGGCGGGCGGTGCCAGCAATAATCTTCATGGCTGCATCAATATCATTGGCATTCAAGTCGGGCATTTTCTTTTCAGCAATGCCTTTGAGTTGGGCTTTAGTAATTTTACCTACTTTATCGGTCAGCGGTTTACCGGAGCCTTTCTGCACACCGGCCGCTTTTTTTAACAACTCGGCGGCGGGTGGGGTTTTCAAGATAAAATCGAAGGTCCGGTCTTCGTAGACGGTGATCACTACCGGTAAAATATTGCCGCGCTGATCTTCTGTGCGTGCATTGAACTGCTTACAGAAATCTTGAATGTTCAAACCATGTTGACCAAGGGCCGGGCCAATTGGCGGGGCCGGGTTAGCCGCACCGGCGGGAATTTGCAGTTTAATCTGAGTTTTTACTTTCTTTGCCATAGCGATAGAATCAAATTAGAGTTTCTTTAATTGCAGTGGATCAAGTTCAACGGGTGTTTCGCGACCGAACATCGATACGAGCACCTTCACCTTGCCACGGACTTCATCCACTTCCGCTACCTTACCTTCCATATCCTTGAATGGACCATCCACAATGCGGACCGTATCTGACGGCAGCAGATCAAGCTTCATAGTAGGCTGCTCGATGCCCATGCGGCGTTGCAGTTCTTTAATCTCCTCTTCAGAAATCGGAGTTGGGGTAGTACCAGAACCAACAAAACCTGTGACATTGGGCGTGTTGCGGACGACATACCATGAATCATCCGTCACAATCATTTCTACTAACACATAACCTGGGAAAATTTTCTCCGTGACTACTTTGCGCTTGCCGTTCTTAATACGGATCTTTTTTTCGGTGGGCACTAAGACATTATAAATTTTGTCTTGCATGTCCATCGATTCAATCCGTTGGCGCAAATTATCGGCCACGTTTTCCTCATATCCGGAATAGGTGTGTAGGACATACCAGCGTCGTCCTAAGGCGGCTGTTTGTTTAGGCATAGTTGATCAAGTAGTTAATACCGAGTGTAAAGAGATAATCCACTAGGCCAAGGAACGACGCCATCAGTACGCTGAACCCCAAGACAATACCGGTGCTACGCAGTGCCGCCGGCCGGGTTGGCCAGGCCACCTTGCGAAGCTCGGCAACGGATTCTTTAACGTAACTGACGAGTGAAAATGCCATGGTAGGCAGTTAAGTAATAAACGGAACTTAAAAAGGCCCTGCGGCCAGAGGTGAATATACCTTATTGGTAGTTGTCCTGTCAACACCTACCCCCAACCCCCT
>DOSP01000070.1:11811-17154 GCA_003512175.1 Candidatus Kerfeldbacteria bacterium | reverse complement strand
GAAGATGACCGCTGGTTAGGTGTAGCCAATTTGGATGGCAGCGGTGCGCGTGGGATTGAACCATTAGGCGACAATGAAGACTTGGTCAATGCGCAATGGTCACCAGCTGGACATTCCATTGGCGTACTGAATGAATATGTCGATGGCAATCATAAGCAAGTGGTTCCGCTTGGCTTTAACGATGAAAATTTTAAAGGCTTTGTGGTGTCTGGTCGTGGCTTTGATTATCGTTGGACGGTGGATGGTAAACGGATGATTTACAGCACTTATTCCAGTGACAGTAATTATAATTCCGTGTTGCACATCGTGGATGCCTATGGCGATGACATTGGTGCCAATAACTCTTCACTGGAACTGGCTACATCGGTAGACAAATGTACCTTCAGTGCCTCTGGTGATCACCTGTACTGTGCCGTACCGGTTGATCCACCAACCGGCGGCGGCATTGCCCCCGGTGTGCTGAATGATGTCCAGCATGATATATATGAAATTAACCTGGTCACTGGCTTGAAGGAAAAAATTGCTACCCCAGCCGATAATACCGCTGGCACAGATTTAAGTGGGCCAAGTGATTTGGTCGTCAGTGAAGATGAGAACGTGCTGTACTATCGCGAAGCCACCACTGGTAAGATACGGCGAATTCTTCTAGAATAACGTTATGCGCCAAATCAACAAACTACCCACTATTGTTACCGTTGCCGCACTGGCCAGTACATTTTTTCTAGCGGTGAGCTATTATGCCTTAAATTCGGCCCGTTTATCCACCATTATTTTTGGTGATCAAGCCGGTTTGGCGCCGCAAAAATCTACGTCGTATGTGGTGGATGACCCGTTGATTACCTATGTACCAAAGGGCGAACGCAGTGATAACCAAAAAACCAAAGTGTTTGTGTCTAGCCAGGATCCGATTATTGGCACCACTTCGGCCAAAGTCTACGTTATTTTATATGGCAGCATGCTCGATTACGATATGGGTGGGTATCTTGATGCCATGCAAACCATACAGGCCGACTATGGCGATGACGTTGCCATTATCTGGAAAGATTTTACTGCGACAGATGTGGATGACCAAGCCGCCGTGGTTGGGCATTGCGCCGACGAGGTAGGCAAGTTCTGGGAATATGCCGCCGCGATAGATAGCCAGAGCGATTTTGCCGGTGTCGCTGAATCGATTGGGGTGAATCGAATAGAACTAGACTACTGCATAGAAACAGGTGGGATGAGTGCCATTGTTGGACAAAGCGTGGCTCTGGGCCAAGCCTTGGGTGTGACCACCACCCACAGTGTGTTTGTGAATGATGAATTGTATGTGGATCCACTTTCGCTCGACGATCTTAAAGCGCGCATCGATGCAACTTTGGCGAGTTTTGAATAGCCTGGTGATTAGCAGTGTCCTGCTGTTACCCACGGTAGTGTTAGCGGCGGAAGATGACTGCGGTCTGGCGGGCAGCGGTGAGGCCAGTGCTGCTGATTATGTATCTCAACCAGAAACACCCTATCAACTAGAGCAGCCCTTTGGTGGTCAAGATGAAATTACTGATCTAGCCGAATACATCCAACTTGTCTATCAGTTTGCCTTGGGGATCGTTGGCATTATTGCCGTGGTGCTTATTATGTTCGGCGGGTTGCGCTGGATTGCGGCGGCCGGCAATGAATCCATCATAGGAGAAGCCAAGGAAATTATTACATCTGCCATTACTGGTCTAGCCATTGCTTTGTTATCGTACGTCATTTTAGCTTTTCTTAATCCGCAAACACTCAGCACAGATGTCGGTATATTTAAGATACCTATCCCTGCACAATGTAAAAACCCACCCACTTTGGTTAATATCACTAGCGTTTCTGGATTAACTGGCAGTGGCCAGGCTTGCCCAAATCTGGTTACAGCCTTACAGGAAGTAGCTATTAAAATGAAAACCGACTCTAGTGACGCAGCATCATATTGTCCGACCTGTACGATCACTGTGGGTAGCGCCTATCGCACGCCAGAATCGCAAGTGGCGTTGTATGCCTGTTACACAAAATGTGTGGATGAAGGGTTTATTACTTCCAATGGCTTAACGCACTTAAAATCTGGTGCCCCAGAGGGTTGTAGTTATTGTGCGAAAACAGCAGCACCCTGTTGCAGTAACCACAATAAAGGCACGGCCGTGGATTTATATTTATCCGTTGGTGGTGCTGCGGGCATGGAAGATTTACCGGGTTCATTAGCCGGTGATGGAGCGAACAATAATGGCAAGGCGGGTGGAGTAGTGAACTACGCTGCCGGTTGTTCAGGCAGTTGTGATCCGGAAATTTTTGCTGCCCAAAAAAAATTATATGATGCTATGCTCAGTACGGGTAAGTTCTCGAATTATAAAAATGAGTGGTGGCATTTTGATTTGAAGGGTAGTTGCGGTACGGAAGCTTCCATTACGTGTACTGAAGTCACCAATTCATCCGGCATCAAAGTGGCTAGTAATGCCTATTGTTATGCCACGAATGCTTCGAACACACCATTATATCGCTATGCCACCTGCGCTGGCGGTACCGCTGGTTGTTCAGAAAATTTTGGTGGCTACACGTGGTATGCTGTCAGCATAGGTGATACCTGTGATTCACTGCAGTGGAATGGATCTGCCGAAGCTACGACACCATCGCAAACGTATTTAGAAAAACCAAGCTGTTATACAGCTCCGGATTATGATTACTCTACTTATTAATAGGATTATTCCAAATGCACTTGTCTAATAGCCTGCTCAACACGCTTTGGTAATTTGGGCAGTAGCTGTTTGGCAGCATGCTGAGCCATGGTAATTAATTGGTGATCAGACAATTTCGCAATCTTTAGGTTATTCAAAAACCCAGACTGGGTGCGTCCGTACACATCGCCTGGGCCACGCCGATCCAGATCATATTCGGCCAGAGTAAACCCACTGCTGGTTTTAGCAAAGAACTGTAATCGTTTAATGGTAGAGACGCGATTAATCGCATCTCTACCGTTCGTGCACACATAACAGGTAGAGGCTTTGTCAGATCGACCAACCCGACCCCGTAGCTGATGAAGCTGCGCTAAACCAAACACTTCGGCATTTTCTACAATCATCACGGTGGCATTCGGCACATCGACACCAACTTCAATGACGGTGGTGGTAATCAACAGCGCTACTTCGCCAGACCGAAAACTATCCATAATGGCAGCTTTGGCTTTAGCTTTTAACTGGCCGTGCAACACCGCCATGGCCACATTTGGAAAATGAGCCTGCAAACGTTTGTATTCTCTTTCCACTGAGGTTTTTTCTGACTCTTCTTCATCTTCAATCCGTGGAGCAACCACATAGACTTGTTCACCGGCTGCGATCCGCTTAGCGACGTGCGTATACATCGTGGCACGTTCACCTTCTTGCACCACGATAGTTTTGATCGGTTTGCGACCACTGGGGAGTTCATCAATAATGCTTAAAGACAAATCACCATAGGCGGTAAGTGCCAGCGTACGAGGAATGGGTGTAGCCGTCATCGATAACAGATGCGGCGTTACACCTAAGCCTGATTTCTGTTTTAACAGCTGGCGTTGGGCCACGCCAAAGCGATGTTGTTCATCAATCACCGCCAAGGCTAATTTTGGTAATTGCAAGCCACCTGTTAATAGGGCATGTGTTCCGACAATAATACTGGCTGCTTGGTCAGTCCGATGATGTGCCGTCACTAATCCTACCGTCAAGCCATACGGCTGCAATAACTGTGATAACTTATGGTGATGTTGCACTGCGAGTACCTCGGTTGGCGCCATCATCACAGCTTGGTAACCGCGCCGGGCTACTGCATACAACGCCATCGCCGCAACTACAGTTTTGCCGGCACCCACGTCGCCTTCAAGTAGGCGATTCATCGGCTGAGGTTTGGCCAAATCTTGCATGATGTCCCAAGCTGCCTGACGTTGGCCAGTAGTTAAAGTGAATGGCAATTGCTTAGTGAATTGCTGTAGTGATGCTTCATCAACTGGTATGGCAACGGCTTTTTCCTTAGCCAGACTTTGTTTGAGTTGTAAACTAACTAACTGAAGCAGTAACAATTCATCAAAACCCAATCGGCGTTTAGCTTGTTCCAGTTGTTCATAGGAATCAGGAAAGTGAATGTGGTGAATAGCTTGGTTGTAATCGAGCAAATCATATTGTTCAATCACTTCGGGCGGCAGCCAGTCCGTGAAGGTATGAGTGAGCTCTTGGCTGATAAAATAACGTAATTGTTTCTGGGTAATTCCATAGGTGGTTGGATAGTGTGGCACAATTCTGGCGGTATGCACTGTTTCTGATTTTGTCTTTTCGAAAACTGGGTTCACTAATTGTTTTCCATATTTGGTTTGTTTGATTTTGCCCGATAACATCACCATCATGCCAACCTTCAGTTGCTCAGCAATGTAGGTTTGATTAAACCACACCACTTTCAATTGACCGGAGTCATCGGTCACGGTGGCTTCTACTAACGTAAAACGGCGGCGCTGCCAACTGGTTCGACTGGCAATTTTTTTGATAGTGACGTTCAGTGTCACGGCACTATCCAATGGAGCTTCAGCTATTGAGTAGATCTGGGAAAAATCTTCATAGCGGCTAGGATAATGTTGTAAGAGATCCTCCACGCTCTGAATGCCTAGCGCAGCCAATCGTTTATGCATCGGCCACCTGTCTTACGGCTTGTAGGGAAGTGCGCGCCTTGGCTAGACCACGTGGCCCGGAGGCGGCCATACGTTTTAATTGGCCCATCTGTTGTTGTAGGTCAGCTAACTGATGCTTCAGGTCAAGTATGGCTTTGCGATTATCCCAACCCATTAGCAATACTGCTATGGTGTATTCTGGGAAGACTACATTGACACCCGGAATTAATCCAACAATAAACGCCACGATGACTTTACCAAAAAATTTCTTGATCAACCACTTGCGGAAGTACGTTCCTTCACCAAGCAATAACGCTGTCAGCAAACCACCAATGAATATACTCAAAATATCACCGGTTAGGCCAGGATCAAAATAAGCGACCGCAACGGCTTCACCCAAATCTTTCACCACGGCTAAAATTAAACAGATATAAAAACTAGTAAATTTTCCACTTTTAATATCGCCTTTTAGCTTGTCACCAATTTTTGCGCCTTCGTTGGCTACCATATTCAGTCCATAGGCATGAGCGGCCTGCTGTTGGCCCGACATGTCCGCTTGTCCACGACTGGTGCGGCGGCGTTTTTCCGCTGCCAAGGCATTGGCAATGGAGCGTTCTTTGTGCTGTTCAACCGTTTCTTCTTCACCTGGCCCTTCATCTTCGGCAGGTTCTTCCGTCACGGGTGTCTGTTCGTCCGTGGGTGCGGCCCCG
>DOSP01000070.1:0-11719 GCA_003512175.1 Candidatus Kerfeldbacteria bacterium | reverse complement strand
ACGGCCCCGGTAGTGGCCGGTGATTCAGCGGCTGGTTGATCGTCTGGTTGAGGTTGTCCGGTTGCCTGGGAGGTTGGTTGCCGGGTGGGTCGCTTCACTCGTTGCGGAGGCTGTTGACCTGGTTTGCCAGCTGGTGTGGTAGGCATACCACCCGGAGCCTGGCCTTCTTGTGGAATGGTACTGGGATACGGCGAAGTAGACGTTGGTGCAGACGATTCACTACTGATACGTGATGTCGTAGTATCAGATAGTTCCTCACCCGACTCGGGTGTTTCACTCAGCCCGGCCAGCATTTCTTCTGAAGCTACTGGTTTAATTTGTGCAGGTGTTTCTGGAAGTCCCAGTTCCGCAATGGCGGCCAAAGAGGCTTTCTTAAATAGATTCTCTAGTTGTTGTTGAATAGTATTTTGGAATTCACCAGCCACGAGTTGCGAAAAAATCTGAGAAACTTGACCAGAATCAACCGTGGCCGATTTTGGAAATATTTTTTCTGCTAACTGTTCTTCAATTTGCCGTTGTACTTCAGGTACAACTGGAATGCCAGCCTTAGCCAGAACATTGGCTGATAACTCTTGTAAAGCCGCACGGTTCCAGTTGGCCGTCATATCCGTAGCCAAACAGCTAACTGTTTGATCATCTGCCCGATATTTGCTATCGCCGGTTCGGTTGGTTGTTGCGACAACTGGCCTACTCTGGTGTGCACATACGCCAGCCGAATTAATTCTTGAACAACTTTTTCAAAGTAGGCTCGGCGGGCTGGTTCACTATCTGAAGCTACCATGATCGGTAAATGATTCAGCAACTCATCTAACGAAGCACTATACCGGTGTGCCACTGAAACGTTGGTTGTCCAGGTTGGCTGGTCATCAATCCCACCGGTTTTGAAGGATTGTTTGGCCGCTGCCAGATCATATTGCCATTGGTCCATTGGCAAAACTATACCATTTTTCCCCCAAATTTGCTACACTTTACTCACGTTAACAACTAATAGAGTATTCATATATGTTTAAGTATCTCGCTACTAGTCTGGTGGCGCTTGTGTTTGGGTTGATGCCGTTCATCAGTCATGCCGCTGATGATAGCCGCATCACTTCTGTTGCCATGGATACACAATCAGACACCACCCCCGGAGCATCGTCTGATTATGTGATATCATTTGTCACCAGCGCAACCATTTCCAGTGGTGAGCGTATTACATTTTTGATCAGTGAACAGGGTGGGAGTGACGCCAGCACCAGTGGTTTTGATTTTTCCGAAACTGCATTCACCAGTGCAGACGTAGCAGGTACGGGAGCGATCGTGAGTACGAAGGCATTTTATGGCATTACGTTGAGCAGTGATTTAGCAGCTGGTTCACATAAGGTCTCACTAAACGGTGTAATGAATAGTAGTACAGTTGGTACGTATCTGTGGGGAATGACCACCGCAGCATCATTAGGTGAGGGGGCGGCTATTACGTATATGACCGGGTCATTTGAAATTGGTAGTAGTGAAGAAGGTGGCGGTGATGAGTCTGGCACTGGTTTGACCTTGTTTGCCTTCGGCACGAACATTGCCGTAAGTTGGCCAGCCTATTCAGAGGCGGCTGGATATCAGTTAATGATTTCACTCACCTCAGATATCTCTGGTGCCGAGAGTGTTGATGTTGGTGCGGTCACTTCATATATCTACAGTAATCTCACCGCAGACACCACCTATTACATCGCCATTGTTGGCTATGATAGCAACGGTGCACAGGTCATTGTACCTTATCCAACCGTTTCCGTTACTACAGGCAAGTTATTAACGAGCTCACGCTACACTAAACCCACAGTACCAAAGGGTAAAATTAAAGCCACCACAGCTACTGTCAACTGGACAGTGGGAGATGATGCTGACTACATTGATAGTTTCTCGTTGAAATTAAAACGTAAAAATACGACGATCAAGACGTATAAAAACATTTCCGGTGATGTGCTCACTAAAAAACTCAAGAAGTTGAAGCCAGGGAAGAAATATACCGTACAACTTCGTGCCACATATACTACTGACGAAACCACTAAATGGAGTAAGAAAGTCAGTTTCAAAACCAAGGCTGAGTAGGGGATGGACTTGGCGGAGAGGGAGGGATTCGAACCCTCGGTACCCTTACGGGCACTGCAGTTTTCAAGACTGCTGCGTTCAACCGCTCTGCCACCTCTCCAGAAAGGATAAATATGTAAATGTGCGGAGAGGGAGGGATTTGAACCCTCGAGGGCTTTTAAACCCTACCTCGTTAGCAGTGAGGCGCTTTCGACCACTCAGCCACCTCTCCCCGCAGCACCGAGTATAATGAAATAGACGCTTTTTCGCAAGTGTTCTATAATAAGCCCCATGGCAATAGGCGATAACACAAAATACGGCCGAGTGTTGGCCGAATGGACAGTGCCGGAATTTATCAAATATAAGCGCACCCTGGGTTGGTTTATTATTGCCGGCGGCTTGGCGGTTATTTTATTAGTGCATGCCTTAGCCACGCGTAACTTTTTGTTTGCGATTATCATTTTAATCATTACAGCTATTGTCTATTTACACGAGCGCCGGCAGCCAGACGATATTGAATTTATGATTCTTGAAGGAGGTGTGGTACTTGGAGATAAATATTATCCCTATAAGGAACTGACTGGTTTTTGGTTGATCTATGAGCCGCCGGTGAAATTACTCTATTTAGGCGTGAATCAAACCCTACGGAAAGAATTGCCGATCCACTTAGAAAATCAAAATCCGCTGGTGATTCGCAAGCTTTTATTGAATTATGTAGACGAAGATTTGGAACGGGAAGATGAGTCAACTGAAGAGGCACTTGCCCGCTTAATGCGGCTATAGTAGTATATCGGGGCTTATTCGCCCTCGTCGTTCAACGGATAGGACGCAAGATTGCGGATCTTGTAATTGTGGTTCGATTCCACACGAGGGCACATTCAACGCCACCACGGCTACAGCTACGCTGGCAACACCTGCGCCGAGTAATACTTCAGTACAGGCTGCTGTGGTGCTACCGGTACTATAGACATCATCGATCAGGAGAACACGTTTGCCGTGAATAAGCGATTGATAATGGGGATCAATCGCAAATGCCCCATGTAGATTTTTTTGGCGTTCTGGCTTATTCAGTTTGGCTTGGCTGCGCGTAGATTTAATTTTTTTCAAGGCCGGGACAATCGCTGCGGGCCAATCACGCACCAATAACTCCGTTTGATTGTAGCCTCTGGTGAGACGTTTACGCCAGTGCAAAGGGATAGGCACAACCACATCAACCTCATCCCAATTGATCGATTGATAGAGTATCTGGCTCAAACAATGGTTCACTGAACGATAGCCACGATATTTTAGGTGGTGAATTAATTGTTGAATAGACTCAGTCTGGTACAAGGCGGCGGCAGACACGCCTGGTTGCTGAATAGGAACACAATCGCGCACCTGACAGGCTGTACACAGCCAGGTATCGTAGCGACCACACCCGCTACAACGGATCGGAAACAGCCAATCAAGCAGCCAATTGATCATGCCTCCACCTTTAGCAGGGGACTAGTGGACGGTCAAGGTGATACCGCCTTTACGAAAGCCAACCTTCACGGTGTCTCCAGCCGTGGCTTCATCTTTGAGGAGCAACTCTGCCAACCGGTTTTCAATATGTTCTTGAATTGTCCGCCGAATAGCGCGTGCGCCTTCTTGTGGGGTATATCCAATTTGCGCAATATGGTTCACGAGTGGTTTCGTGTAGGTAATGGTGATGTCTTTATCTTTGGCGCGCTGTACCAAATCTTTCAACTGTAATACCACAATCTGTTTTACCGCTTCGGGTGGTAAGGGTTTGAACACCACAATCTTATCAATGCGATTGAGCAATTCCGGTCTAAACTGTCGATGCAATTCTTTCAGCACTTGATCTTTCACTGCTTCATACTGTGGGACGACTGTGGCGCTATGATCCGATGAAAAACCCAGGGCAGCCTGTTCTTCAAATTGGCGCAGGCCAACATTAGATGTCATGATAATAATCGTGTTCTGGAAGTTTATTTTTTTACCAGTGGAATCGGTCAGCTGGCCCTCATCCAAAATTTGCAGAAGTAAATTGAAAATGTCGCGATGCGCTTTTTCAATCTCATCGAACAGGATTAAACTGTAGGGTCGGTGACGGACTTGATCAGTTAATTTTGCACCATCTTTATACCCCACATAGCCAGCCGGTGCCCCAATGAGTTTTGAAGCCGTAAACGCTTCGGAGAATTCAGACATATCAATCCGAATGATGTTTTTTTCGCTGCCAAATACGGTACGCGCCAATGTTTTGGCCAACTCCGTTTTGCCAACACCGGATGGCCCCAAAAACATGAACGATCCAATCGGGCGATTACCCTGGGTTAAGCCAGCCCGGGAGCGACGAATAAAATCGGATACAGTAGCGGTTGCTTCATCTTGGCCAACGACAGATTCATTCAGTGTGTCGTTCAACTGGAGTAACCGTTTTTTTTCTGGAGCCAACAGCTCTTGCACTGGAATTTTTGTAATGCGGGCTACGATGTTCGCAATATCCTCGGCTTCCAGAGTGCCCAGGTGCTTAGCTTCCTGCTGGCTGACTCGTTGTTCCAGTTCTTGCAGCTGAGTGCGTAAATCCCGCTCCTTCTTTTTGTAGGTAATAGCTTCTTCAAAGTGCTCTTCCTTCACTAAGGCTAATTTTTTTTGCTGCGTCGATTTCAGCTGATCCACTAAACTATGTTTGGCTTCGTCCAGTGGGTTAGCGGGTCGACGAATGCGGAAGCGGGCAGCCGCTTCATCTAATAAATCGATGGCTTTATCTGGTAAGAATTTATCCTGAATATAACGGACAGATAATTTTACGGCCGCTTCGATGGCTGCATGAGCAATCGTCACATGATGGAACGCTTCGTAATTACTTTTGATGCCTTGCAATACAGCTATTGCATCGGTCATATTCGGCTCTTCCACGAAAATGGGCTGGAAGCGTCGTTCCAGCGCGGCATCAGACTCAATGTGTTTACGGTACTCCTGCAACGTGGTTGCGCCAATGCAACGAATCTCTCCTCGTGCCAAACCTGGCTTTAAGATATTAGCAGCATCCATTGCACTACCACCAGTGCCACCAGCCCCAATAATAGTGTGAATCTCATCAATGAACAGAATAATCTCCGGGTTGTCTTTGAGCTCTTCGGTAATTTGTTTAAAGCGAGCTTCGAATTCACCGCGGTACATCGTGCCAGCCACCACCAAGCCTAAATCTAGTCGGTAGATTTTTTTGTTCAATAATATACTCGGCACTTGGCTCTCGACAATACGTTTGGCCAACCCTTCGACAATGGCCGTTTTTCCTACACCCGGTTCGCCCAACAGGACGGGATTATTTTTTGTGCGACGAGATAAAATATGAATCAGCCGATCAATTTCCTCACTTCGACCAATGACCGGATCAATCGTTTTTTGAATTGTTTCATCAGTTAAGTTGGTGCTAAAAAAATCAAGCGCTGGGGTTGCCGAATTTGGGTTGTCGGTTTTTTGTTGATCAGTTTGTTTCAACTGTTCTACCTCAGTAAGCTCTTCTTGAAACAGAGCAGTGAGATCAGGGAAACGAGAAGTGCTTTTCAGAACGTTCAAGGTTTGTTTGCGCACGTTTGTGACGTTTACTTTCTGGTCAGTATACATTTTTTCTAATTGGCGGTCGGGCAATTCAATCAGACTCAATAATAAATGTTCTGTACCAATATACTTATGTTGATGCTCAAAGGCCACCACAGCAGCATGTTCCAGCACGCGAATGGCTTCTGGGGCCAGTTGGGGGAGGGTAAAACTACGCTGCGGCGTAGGCCATTCCAACTGTTCCAGCCAGGGTTGTAACAAATCTGCGGTCAGGGTGTGTTTGCTTAGGATTTCATTAGCCACACTGCCGGTTTGTTCAGCTAAGCTCACCAGCAAATGCAGCGGTAAGACTTTCGGGTGTTTCAACCGAATAGAAAGATTGATCGCCCGCACTAAGGTGTTTTTCAGGTTCGTCGTGAATTTATTGAGAATATCAAGTGCCACTGCTCTGATCGGTTAAGCCTTTATATAAGTAGTAGTTATAGACGGTCAAGAGGATACTACCTACTAAATACGCCAGGGCGCCACCAAAGATGGGGATAAATTGCAAGACAAAACTGAACAAAATAATAATCACCGCCAGTAGAAAGAAACGAATCAAGACGTGTCCAAAATTGGCCATGACCAACTTGAAACTCCGTTGCACTGCTTGCCAGGCGCTGAGTTTTTGTTCAATCAGGAAGTAGGGTGCAAACATCAGCGTCACCATTAGTCCGATCAAGCCAACATCTGGCACAACGCTGACCAAATAGTTTTCCCATGTTGCAATTAAGTTCGTATCCACGAAGCCAACCACAGTGATGATAATGGTAATGATCAGGAAGATAGCGAATTCTAATATCACCGCTCCGGCAATTACCATCAGGGCTAATTGAAAATAGGGCCAGAAATAACGAGCCGCGCGTGGGAAAATTTCAATAAGCTTTAACTTCTCTTGCTCGATAGTGATCAATGGACCAGCCACCCAAGCCATAATATTGATACCTAACACGAGCACACCAGTAATGATGATGGTGTAGGTGACTGGACTGGTGCTGGAAAACAAGGCTAATACATCCTCAAACGAACTGGCCGACTGTAATTGGCTCACAACTGCGCCAATAGTGAGCCACACTACAGCATAAGACAGCAAGAGCGGTATGACATTGGCAAACAGGAGTGACGCAAAATGTTTCACTGTAAAAGTGGCGGTGTGCGAGAACAATTCACTAATGCGTAGAGCCGGGCGAGAGAGTATTGGCATATGATTAAGCAATTGAACGTAAGGCAGCCACACGTTCAGCCACTGGTGGGTGTGTAGAGAACACATTCAGCCAGCGACGATGGCTACCAAATGGATTAGCGAAAAAAAGATGGGCCGTGGCGGAATTAGCCCGTTGGAGTGGTTGTCCAGCACTGTCAATTTTTTCCAGAGCGCGCGCCAAACCTTCTGGATACCTGGTCAGCAAGGCCCCGGATGCGTCGGCGAGAAATTCCCGTTTGCGCGAAACGGCCAATTGAATCAGCTTAGCGATGATCGGAGAGAAGATCAGCAATATCAACCCAACCAGGGCGAATGCAAAACCCACTTGATTACGGTTCCGGCCATGACCAGAAAATCCGCCAACTCTCAAGAAAATTTGGGCAAGTAAGTTGACGATGCCCACGCAGATGATAACGACCGTCATCAAGCGGATGTCGTAATTTTTGATGTGGGATAATTCATGCGCCAGTACTCCTTCGAGCTCTTCGTTTTTTAAAGCTTCGAGAATGCCAGTGGTGACCGCTACTGAGGCGTGTTCAGGATCACGCCCGGTAGCGAAAGCATTAGGTGAGGTGTCGGCAATGAGGTAGACTTTAGGCATTGGTAAGCCAGCCGTGATGGCGAGGTTTTCAACCATCCGGTACAGGTACGGATTATCTTCCAGTTTGATTGGGCCATGCGCCCCGTTGGTGAGGAGGGCGACTTTGTCACCGGCATAGTAGCTGATGAGTGCCATTACCAGGGAAATGATCACGGCCAGAATCATGCCACCAATCCCTCCTTCATAGGCATACGACAGCACAATGCCGAGACCGATGACAAAGGCGATGAACCCCACAATCAGCAGCGTACTTTTCAATTTATTGCGACTAATTTGGTTGTACGCTGTCATTAGAATTCAACTTAAAATTTTACTTGGACGTTTTCTCGTTCCTTAGGATCTTCAATTTCAAAGAACTCACGAGCTTTGAAACCCAACATGCTCGCGATCATATTGGCTGGAAACACTTGCATCTTGGTGTTGAAATCGCGCACCACACCGTTGTAGAAACGACGCGCCGCCTGAATTTTATCTTCCGTATCGGCTAGCTGATCCATCAGTTGCATCATGGTCTGGTTGGCTTTGAGATCTGGGTAGGCTTCAAAGGCTACGCGTAAGTTACCTAGCAGACCACCTAAGACACCTTCTGCTTTGGCTAAACCGGCCGTATCACCGCTGGCTTGGGCAGACATAGCTGTACTGCGCGCCTTGGTGATATTTTCTAGCAGGCTTTTTTCATGTGTCATGTAACCCTTCACGCTTTCCAACAGGTTTGGAATCAGATCATGTCGACGTTTTAACTGGACATCGATATCTGACCAACCCTCATCAACTTGGTTACGTAGACGAATTAAACCGTTGTACACCACCACTGCCCAGAGGGCGACGATGACGACAACTCCGAGTAGAACGAACCCAATAATCATGAACATACGTTTTTTAGATAATAATTATTCATTGTTTAATTTTTGCACCAGCGTAACGTGACGCTCTTCAGCTGTGCGAATATCCTCTATGGTATACACGGATACTAGATCACCAACCGCTATATCCGCTAGAGTGATGTCGGTTTCGGCAGTGTCTGGCAAGCCATATTGGTCAATAAAGCTACTGAGGGCTGCAAACCGGGTCGTATCGGTCAGAATGAAATCAATGGCTCCGTCCGGATTTTCAACCACGATACCGTCTAAAGTGAGTGATTGCACAGAGCCGGTAAAGGCAAACACTTCACTTACGCCACTGGCTGCATCTATACCTGTGTCTGGTCGGAGAATATCTTCAATTTCTGCTTGAAAAATCTCCGCCTCGATATCTGGCTCGGTGCGCTCCAGTTCGGCTTTATTCGGTAAAAACCAGGAAAAGCGGTCGCGATAGACATAGCCGGCGACCACACCGAGGACAAAGGCTGTAATGATCAGGATAATGGTGAGGTTCCAACGACGTATCACGGAACTATTATACTGAATTTTTATGTGCTTTGTCAAAGCGTAGAATTGTGGTACAATTTTAACCATGCGTAAGCTTTGGTTAGGATTAACACTGAGTTGGTTCATACCGCTCACCACGTTGGCCTTGTGGGCAGAACCGTCCTGTGATCCATCGGATGATCCAACCCTCTGTAATATTTCGGCCCCGCTCAATGTGTCGAGTACCGATCAAAGTAAATCCGGCGGGTTAACCATTGGTGGGGCCTTAACCGTCAGTGGTGCCAGTACGTTAGGTACATTAACAGTGAATGGTACCAGCAGTACGTTTAACTCTTTAGCGATCTTTAATAACAGCATTGATGCGGTCAGTAGTTTTAATTATAGCGGGGCAGCTAGTCAATTTATCGTGACGGCTGATTCCATTGACGATAGCGAGGTTTCTAATACATTGACTGCCTCAAATTATGTTGGTTCAGGGTCAACCTCCAATGCAGTAGATTTAGCTACAACAGAAGTATCGGGTACGTTACCAGCGAGTTCTGTCACCGATGTGTGGGTGAATAACACCGGCGACGGCATGTCTGGCACACTGACGCTGGTTCCAACCAGTTCAGTTGATGCGCTATCGATCACACCATATAGCAATCAGGAGGCCATCTATATTACTGGTGCTACGGGGCAACCACTCGTATCATTGAATCCCACTGGCTCTTCTGGAGTTGGGTTGTATGTGAACATGGTGACGGGCTCGGCTGACGGGGTTTCCGTTGTGACATCATCTTCGTCTACTGGTCGTGGTATCTTTGCCACATCAAGCACGAGTGGTTATCCAGTGTATGTTTCTTCAACTGGTTCTGCTACGCGCAGCATCTATGCAAACAATGTGGCGACGAATGGATTTGCCGTACAAGGGGTTTCCAGTGGAACAACCAGTTATGGGGTAGGAGGAAGCGGCACCAGATATGGAGTGTACGGTACAAGCAGTAGTGGCGTTGGTGTCTATGGTGGCAGTGCGTCTGGTACGGCTGGTTACTTTAGCAGCGGAACCACTTCTGGTTCAGCCTTGTATACCACCTTATCCAGTTCCTCCACTACGAGTACGAGTAAGGCTCTAGAAGTAGTGGGAAAGAATGGCTATGGTGGATATATTACAAGTGATGGCAATTCCTCAACAGCGTTATACGTAGAGAATACGAATGCGGTGGCCGGTTTTACCAAGTACGGTATTCAAACAACTGTGACTACGCCAGCCGGTGTTGGTATTGCCGTTACATCTGATTACGGAGTAGCGGGTGAATTCAACTCTGCTGCCAGCGGCGGTATAGCACTGTCAACCAATGTAGCGGACTTTGGTACGGCCCTCGATGCCAATGGCGGCATCATTGAAGATGTCCCCAGCTATCTTGGTGGGCAATTTTACCAAAATGAGTCGGCCAGCAGCAATCTTTTTGCCAATCAAAAAATATATTCATTAGGTTCGCAGACGCTGAGCGATGGCGTAAGTGATATGTTCTTTGACGGCGATAATTTATGGATTGGTTACGATGCTACTTCGACGGCCTATGCCAATATTAGTCAGCGCAGTTTACGTGATGGTCATCAAGTTGATTCCTATTCGACAACGTATCCTGATACATTAGAGGGTGAAGTGGTGGGGGATAGCGTCTATTTTTTTACGGATACAGCCGCATATTTTACAAAAAATCGTTTTGACGGTAGCGAAAGTAATGGCAGTTTAACTTCATCTATTACCATCAATAGCGTTGCTTTTGATGGTGAAGACATGTGGTTCGGAACGACCAGTCGAATATATCAATGGGATGGCCTGGCTACTCTGACTTCACGTGCCAGTGGTTTAGGCAACATTAGCGATATGGTCTATGCCGATGGTTATTTGTGGGCGATGGATAGCAGTAATGATCGTGTCTACAAAATGGATGTCAGTTCCTATGCGTACAGCTCTATTACTGTCGGTGATAATCCGCAAGCCATGGTCTATGATGGGCAGTATATCTGGGTAGCTAATTATACTGATGATTCTTTAACTCGAATTAATGTCTCCGACAGTTCAACCGAAACATACAGTGTGTCATCAGCCGGAACTGGGCCACAGACGTTGACCTTTGATGGCACCCACGTTTGGATTGGATACGGTAACAATGACGGAGTAGCAGCTTTTAATGTGGCTGAAGAATCAATCACGAAGAGTGATGAGCTACTTGGTACGACAATTGAAAAATTGGTATTCGATGGCACCTACCTCTGGGCCGCAACTGATTCTCTTTATTTGATACAACTGTCCGCCGGTACCGGGTTTGGTCAGAATACAGAGCCAATTGTTGATGGGGTTTTGATGTATAACACATCTGGGAGTGTGCGGTGTTTGTATGTGAGTGGTAGCACTGTGACGGCGTCATCAACCTTAACGAACTGTCAGTAGCGAAATTTAGGGTAAGATAATAGCCCTTGACAAAATGGGTTGTTTTATTATACTACTATACCCAAATGGGCAGTTGTACGCTAAACGTATTTTTGCCCATTTGTGCGTGCAGTCATTGCACGGTTGATAGCTCTTTTCGAACTAAATCATCCACCACCTAATAGTTCGGGAAGTGATGACTGTTATGGAGCCGAGAGTGCTTGTATTCAACTTCAAGCATTGTTGGCTTCATAGCTAGTTGTCCATCCCGGACAGCTCTGGAGGTCTCCATGACCCGCTTCGCCCCCCTGTTCGCCATCTCCGTCCTCGTCGCCTGCGCCCCCGCCAACGGTGTCATCCAACTCGGCCCCACCAACGTGGAGTCCGAGGCCGGCACGCCGACGGGGGTCACGCCCGGCAACGATCCGACCATCACGATGTCGATCGAGTTCGACGACTACGTGAGCTGGCCGCTC
>DOSP01000049.1:22358-23252 GCA_003512175.1 Candidatus Kerfeldbacteria bacterium | reverse complement strand
AGTGGGGTCTATTCCGTCGTTTCTTCTTCCTCGGTGGTTTCTTCCTCAGTCGTTTCCGCCTCGGCATCCTCTGGATAACCGACAATCACTTCACCTGAGGTACCGGCTGTGAAATCAAACATGGCATTAGCTGTCTCAATCAATTGGGCCTCTGCCGTTTGTTGGTCGCAGTCATCAGCGTCGTTCCAGGCTTCATTCACGTATACCACCGGACCATCGGCCGTATATTCGACGCGGCGCAACCGTAGACCACTAGGAATGGCAGAAGCATAGTCCGCTTCTTCATCGGTCGGCCCGGCCATATCAGCCAGCAAAATCTGACCGTATAAATCTTCTTCTGGAGTAATGGCACGTTTCACTGGAAAAACTTCACCGCAGCTGGAATCAGATTTTGGAAAGTAGAGCGTGACCACTTGCTCGCCTTCACTAGCGACTACTGCTTCAGTCTCATCACTGTCAGTATCAGTGGTATCTTCCTCTGATTTTGGTTCAACTAACCCACCATCAATATCTTCGGCATTTGTGACTGAATCATTCGTATTGTCATTATCATTGTCATTTGTCACCACGTCCGTATCAGTAGAGGTGTTCGTATTGTCATTCGCGTTCGATTTCGGCTTTTTCGTTTTGTCTTTATTCGTATTCGTCGTAACGGTTTCATTGGTATTGGTTGTTGTGGCGCTGTCGCTGGGTGACACCAGCAAATAGACAAAATAGCCGATGAGCGCAATTAACAGGGCGATCACTACCCCGAAAACCACGTATAACGATTGGGATGAGGTTTTTTTCTTCATACGGTAACTATATGCTATGATATGGGCATGTCAAGCAGACTGATCATTTTAGCGGGAATTATCATTATCATCGCCACCGGCTGCGCGGCCTGGCCGGGTG
>DOSP01000049.1:18487-22283 GCA_003512175.1 Candidatus Kerfeldbacteria bacterium | reverse complement strand
CGCGTGGCCTGGCCGGGTGCTGATCAATCAAACCCTACCACGAACGACCAGACAGCCGTATTTAGCGCCCAGGTTGACGAACTGGGAGCAACCTTAGAATTACAGGAGCAGTTGGGTACAATCTTCGATAGCGCCGTACCGAATACCTTCACCTACCCGATGGCCAGCTATACGACTGCCCGCACCAAGAAAGTGTTTGGCCAATATATTGCTCCAGATAGCGGTGATCGGTTTTCTGGATACCATACCGGTGATGATGTGGAGGTGACTGATGTGATGGTTGTGGTACCCGTGTATGCTTTGACAACCGCCACAGTCATGCAAAAACAAACCGTCAGTGGCTACGGTGGTGTGGTTATTCTCGAATTTGTCGATGCGAACGTGACGTATCATGCCTTGTATGGGCATCTCAATCTTGACTCAGTAACTGCAGTTGTGGGTGATACTGTGACTGGCGGCACACAACTTGGCGTGTTAGGTGATGATGCTTCAGCCCAAACCGATGGTGAACGCAAGCACCTGCATTTTGGTCTTTACCCATTCACTGGTACCGAGTTATACGCGGGCTATGTGGTTGATGATGCGGATTTAGTGAATTGGGTGAATCCGGCCGACTGGCTACGCAGCCACAACGCCATATAGTCATTTTCTCCACGCCAAATTACTAAAGCCACGCTGTCGCTGAGCTTCTTGTACTGCGGTATACCAGGGAGAAATCTCAATCGCAGCACTCTGTGCTGGACCATCTGGGCAAAGAATGAAATAACCGATATTTTTGCGCGTTGTGCTACGCTGAGCATCCAATACATAGCCGCCGCGTTTAAGTCGACTGACAGATAAGCCAGGAGTACTGGCAATCGTGTCTTCCAATTGTTGGTAAGTGATAATCCAGACATTTGGTCAGCTGGGCGGTGGTAAATGAGCAGGGAAGTCTGGACGCTTCTCCGTCTTAAAACAATGGTCGACGAGTTGTTTCAATACACCGTGGACATGCTCAGTGCGTCGTTCCGTATAGGTTTTGTCTCGTAAATGTGTCTGAGTACGATGAGCTAACCCCTGCTCTGGATTTGGCCAATAAATATAGGTGTCATCCCGATCAGCCAATAATAAATATCCTTTCGTAGATAAGTCAATCACTGAAAAGATTTTTTGCACAGAATCTTGCACAACGGCTGCGCTTAACAGATAGGCTGGTTGATAAGGTTCGGGAACAAATTCAGCTTTTGTTAAGCAGTGTGGTTCTAGTCGTTTTTTCCATTCGTGTAACAGTACTGTTTCTAGGGTATCTTGGCTGAGCCAGGCTCGGTACTCAGGCGATTGTTTCCAGTCGGTTAAGGCATCAATCGTTGTACCCACAAAGTAGTGCCGCCGTATCCGTCCCGTTTCGCCAGGTACCCGAAAACGATCTTTGTCTCGATTATAATTTCCGGCCGGCAGGGCATAGCCAAGTTTCACCATGGACAGTAAATTGCCAGCTTGAGCCTTGGTCAGTAAACCTTCTAAGTGAGCCTGATTAATCAACCGAATATCGTCTCTTGGTACAAATTTTGGCGGACAGGGTCGAGCTGCCTGATAGGCAGCCTCCGCGACGGTTTGAATTTTATCTTCATTGTTACGGTGATGTTCAAGCCATTGACGATATTGCTCTGACCGGCGAAATTGCTTACCAACGTGTCTGTTCATACTAAAGAAAAACTTGGTTTGCCTATGTTCATAACGAACCGGTGCACCGGTTTGTAAATAACCACCATTAGCCAGACCACGAATATGGAGTTGACCGGTGCGTTCTGCCTCGGCAGTGTCGTCCCATTGCCCAGTCTCAATATGTCGATACACGAGAGATCCAGGAATAAGTAATTTATTCCAGCCATCTGATATGCCTGGCACAAACTCACTTTGATGAAGCGCCATGACAGCAAAAACAAGTAAACGACGAGAGCGCGGATCGAGTGAATTCGTTTCAGTTACACCAGCAGCCGCAGCTACCGCCTGAGCCAAGGCATCTTCACCAGGTTCGAGCACACGATCAATAGACATTTTTACGGTGTCTAGTTGCTTAATCATAGTTTGGATAATCAGCTGTGATCGTTTGTCTGGATCAAGATCGGCAAATTTGGCGATCGCTTCAAGATCAGCGTACGATACTGCCGGTGACAAGGCAGCTTCAATCGCATCCTCAGTTGACTCACCATTGTGCAGTCGCTGAAACAAGTCATGAGCAGCGTCCAGCACCGGTTGGTAATGTGCCAGCAAATGCCGCTCTAGTGGTGTTACCTCATTTTCGCGATGTTCTTGTTCTGGACGCATCCCACTCATGGCCTGATCCTACAATACTTGACGCCCTACCGGCAAGCGCTATACTACCGATTACCTTAACAATCTAACGGGGAAGTGGGTGACGCATTGATTGCTTAGTCCCACACTGTGCCGCAACCGTAAGTCCGTCAGGACAAGTCGGGATACCGTTACAACGTTTTCGCTCTCGAGCAAGAGCAAACTATGATCAAACGCCTACTGACTATCTATCTACCCGCCGTCGTTGTGTTGGCTACCGCCACACTGGCCGCGGTTTTTTTGTTCAAAGAGGCGGATCCAGAATTAGACAATGTGGAGTTTGTCACTGCGGAAAACACTGAAATTGAAGAGAGGAATAGAATCACAGAAAACGCTGAAGAAGATGTTGAAAGAGCAGAAGAATTACGAATTACGAATAATGAATTATGGGAAGATACGGTTACAACGGAACAAGTAGCCGCTACTGAAACTATTGATCGTTCAGATGCGCGCACTGCCGCTATTCAACCCACGGTGATCATCATCAGTGGACCAGGGGTCAGTATTCGTTGTGAGCTAAACCTCGTCTCGGCCAACACAGCCCATCAGGTGATGCAGCAAGCCGCTCACCAATGTGGTTTTTCATACCAGACCACTCAACACGCCTCGCTCGGTACCTTTGTGGAAGGCTTAGGCGGTGTGGTATCTGATAAAAAAACCGGATTATATTGGATTTATTCAGTGAATGGCGATAAGGCCAATGTCGGGGTATCGAGTTATCAGCTGCAACCAGGGGATACCCTCAGCTGGAATTATGAACAAGAATATTAATTATCTTATCAAATATATGAAACGATACATTCTACTCGTTCTGCTCGCTACCTTGGCTGCACCAGCCTGGGCGACAGAGTATATCTTAACCACAGTGCGTATTGAAACAGCGGACGACACCATCTATAGCGGTGATGTTTACATTCCTGACTCCGGTTGTACTGTCACCGATCATGAAGGAAATGATCATGATATCGATGGTGCAGCGGCGATCTGTGCCCTGAATGAAGCCGCAACATTAGGTGGCTTTGACTATGTGTTACAGGATTCTTCGTTTGGTTTGTACCTCACCGAGGTCGATGAGCAGGCTGCTACGGATACGGATTACTGGTCATTTTTTGTGAATTATACGGCAGCGTCGGTCGGGCTAGCGGAGTACACACTAGAAAACGGCGATGAAATGATTTTATCACTGGGCGGTTATCCCAATAGCGCACTCGAGTTACAAGTACCAGCCAAAGAGATTTTGTCGGGAAATAAGTTCGTAGTGCGTGTCAAAGTTGATGGTAAACCAATGGCCGGTGCCACAGTCCATTTTAATAATCAGAAAAAAATCACAGATAGTCTAGGCAAGGCCAGTTTCAAACCGAAACAAACGACCAGTCTGGATGTGTATGTCACTGCCACTGGCTATACCCGTAGCGCGACGACTACTCTGCGAGTGGTTGAAAAGAATACCGCCAATAAAAAT
>DOSP01000049.1:0-18432 GCA_003512175.1 Candidatus Kerfeldbacteria bacterium | reverse complement strand
AAGTGGTTGAAAAGCATACCGCCAATAAAAATCTATCCACCGAACAAGAACAGACGATGATTGTGACCGCGGCAGAATATTTAGCCGGTGAAGTAGGGGATGATGGCTTGTTGAATTCTAGTCAAAGCGTAACAGATTGGGCCGCAATTAGTTTAGCTGCGGCTGGCCAAGACACCAGTGCACTCACCGATGCCATAGTGACGTATAATCCTAAAATCAGTGATGACTATGCGGCTGGTGAAATTGCCCGACATATTTTAGCCCTCGAAGCCTTGGGTTTAGATGCACAGGATTCGAACGGTATTAACTATGTCACTCGTTTGCTCAAGGTTGAAGATGATACCGCTTTTGTCAACGATAATATTTTTGTTGGTCTCGCATTGCTGGCAGCTGGTGTCCCAACGGATGATGCCGATGTCCAACAAGCCATCACGACTGCAAAGGCTGGGATCAACGCCGATGGTGGAGTATCCTATGCCGTGGCTGAGACCATCAGTGATGTGGATACGACAGCCTATTTTATTCAATTGTTAACGGCGGCTGGGAAAAATGGTCAGGCGAAACAACAGGCGATACGGTATTTGAAAGATCAACAAAACTTGGATGGTGGCTGGGGCTACAGTGATCACGGTGTATCAAATTCATCCAGTACCGCCGTTGCCTTGCAAGCCTTACCCAACCTTGTGCGTCAGAATCATTGGTCTGGATATAATTTCTTGAACAATCTGCAAAAACCCAACGGTCGCTTTGTCTATGATACCGATGGATCATTCAGCTATGAAACCTTAAATTCCGCCTACGCCATCATGGCCTTGGCTCACCAGGCCCTCCCCGTGGTATACTAACTTTATTGATTATTAATGATGGTCATATGAACCACCAGGTGAAGGACTTCTCTCATTTAATTGGGCATCTGCCTGGGATGACAGATCGACAAGTCGAAACGCATTTAGGCTTGTATGCTGGGTATGTGAAGAAACTGAACGAGATTCAAGAAAAACTCACAACTACTGAACCAACCGAAAGTAATTATTCTTACGGAGCATTTTCTGAATTGAAACGGCGCGAGGTGGTGGCCTTCAACGGTTCCTATCTGCATCAAGCCTATTTCGAAAATCTCACGCCGGCTCCACACAGCGACATGCTCGCTGCCTTCCGCAAAGCTGTCGAACAATCATGGGGCTCCTGGGATAAATTTGTAGCGGATATTAAAGGTTCAGCTGCCTCTACTCCCGGTTGGGTGATGCTCACGAAGAATCAGGTAGATGGCTTACTCCATACCTATATCTTATTTGAACATAACATCAATTTCCCCGTACACAATAACGTGCTGATGGCGTTAGATTGTTGGGAGCATGCCTTTGCCATTGACTACGGCACCGATAAACCAAAGTACGTCGAGAATTTCTTAAAGGTAGTTGATTGGGAGGTTGTCGCGAAGCGCTTCGCGGAATTGTAGAAAAGTGTTATACTAAACGCCGTTATGTTGCAATCCCAACCACTCTGGGAGATACTCTTTCGGCATATTCCAACAGCCGTCCTGGTTGTAGACCAGAAGCGTACCATCCTTGAATCAAATCCACCGTTTGCCAAGCTCATTGCCACGGAATCCGATGTAATCAAAGGCAAAACGCTTGATCAAGTGGTTCTGTTGCTGCAACCCAATAGTAAAACGCTGACAACACCATGGTCCACTATTCCCACTCCCGATTGGGTGGCTGATCAGAAGATCAAACTGGACAGTGGTGAAATTGTTCCTATCGCGTACCAAATTTTAGCTATTCCCAACGATGATCTAGAACCGGTGTTGATTATGATTCGCGATGCTCGGCGCGAACAAGAATTAATGGAGTTGCGCTCTGAATTTGTCTCGATCGTATCACATCAGTTACGCACCCCCGCTTCAGCGGTGAAGTGGTACTTAGAAACATTGATTGATAATCGGCGAGGGAATCCAGTAAATGAATGGCAGGTGGATAAGTTGCATCAGGCCTATCAAAGCAACGAACGGATGATCTCGTTGATTAATGATCTGTTGAACGTCTCAAGATTAGATTCTGGTAAATTTGAATTACACGCTAAATCGGTTGATCTGACCAAAATGGTAGAAGAGGTCAAAAATGAGCTGGTCCACTTTGCCAGTGCCCACAACGTAGAGATTATCAGTCAATTGCCGGTTGATTTACCACCCGTCAGTGCGGATGCCGATAAAGTGCGCGAAGTCGTGCTGAATCTGCTCACGAATGCTATTAAATATAATCGGCCAGGTCACCATGAAGTAATGGTGACAACTACTATGAAGAATCATATGGTCGAGGTCGCAGTGCAAGACCAAGGCATTGGTATTCCCAAAAAAGGTCAAGAGCACATGTTTGAAAAATTTTACCGCGCTGATAATGCTGTTGAATCGCAAACCGAGGGTTCTGGTTTAGGCTTGTATATCGCACGAGAAATTATTCGGCTGCACGGTGGCGATATCTGGCTCACTTCAGAGGAAGGAGTCGGAACAACCGTGTATTTTAACTTACCACTCTATGGCAATTGATCTCGCTGCAAAATCTATCCTGGTTGTGGAGGATGAATCATTCTTATCTAAAGTGCTGGCTGAACGCCTTGAAGATGAAGGCTTTGGCCGCATTGACGTGGCAGGGAACGGTGAAGAAGCCATTACCAAAGTGAAACAACATCGGCCGGACATTATCTTGCTCGACATGATATTGCCAAAGATGAATGGATTTGAAGTTCTCGAAACTTTGCAAGCCGATACGAAACTCGCCACCATTCCCGTCTTAGTGTTATCTAACCTAGGGCAGGATCAAGATATTGAACAAGCCAAGAAATTAGGAGCCCGTGATTATATTGTGAAAAGCAATTTTTCCTTGCAAAAGGTTGTAGAAAAAATAATGTCCATTATCGGGTAAAGACATGCTCAGCGATACAAAACTACGTGATATCCTCAGCCAGACAAAAGTAATCAGTGAAGTAGACTTAGCTGATGCGGTAGAGTTTGCCAGTAAAGAACAGCGTCCACTGGCCGAGGTGTTGGTAGAACGGGATTTATTATCCGATGAACATTTGGGCCAATTGATTGCGGAATATACTGGCTATCATTTCATTAATCTACGCAAGGTAAATATTGCCGATGATGTTCTGCAGTTTATTCCAGAAACCATGGCCCGATCCATGCAGGTAATTGTCTGCGGTCAAACCACTACCGCTATTCAACTGGCTATGACGAATCCTACGGATGTCGCCACGGTACATCTGATCGAAAAGAAGACGGGCAAACAAGCCCAAGTATTTTATGCCACCGCCCGAGATATTCAAGAAGCCTTAGGAAATTATAAACGTGGTCTGCAATTTGATTTTTCAAAATTAGTCACCACGCAAGCGGATACCAAGATTGTGGAGATGCTGAACACGATCATCCAGTACGCTTACATGAAGAAAGCGTCCGATGTGCATATCGAACCAGCCAATGATGTAGTGGTGGTGCGGTTTAGGATCGACGGTGTATTACACGACATGGTGAAATTACC
The DNA here is from genome assembly GCA_003512175.1 of Candidatus Kerfeldbacteria bacterium. GTDB lineage: Bacteria > Patescibacteriota > Patescibacteriia > UBA9570 > UBA9570 > UBA9570. The sequence goes on along the minus strand of DOSP01000049.1, from coordinate 14,893 downwards.
AAAACATATTCTGGAAACATTAATTACGCGTATAAAAATTCTGGCAAAGCTGCGCACGGATGAACACCGCTCAGCCCAAGACGGCAAGATGACGCAGAAATTAGAAGAGGAAGATTTGGATATCCGGGTGTCGGTTCTCCCCGTGGCGGAAGGCGAAAAAGCTGTGCTGCGGTTGCTGTCCAGTCGATCAAGACAGTATGCTTTGGAAGATATCGGATTTGGTGAGCAAGATATTGTGCGGGTGCGAAAATATCTCAAGCGTCCGCAAGGGATGATTTTAGTCACCGGGCCAACTGGTTCAGGAAAAACCACTACGTTGTATGCTTTTTTAAAAATTCTAAATCGGCGTGAGGTCAATATCTCCACCATTGAGGATCCGGTAGAATACGCCATTACTGGGATTAACCAAATTCAAGTGAATTCAGCCACCAATTTAACCTTTGCGGCGGGGTTACGCTCAATTGTGCGGCAAGATCCAGATATCATCATGATTGGGGAAATTCGTGATGAAGAAACTGCTGGTATCGCCGTAAATTCTGCCATGACCGGCCACCTGGTCCTCTCCACCCTGCACACCAATGATGCGGCCACCACCTTGCCGCGCTTATTAGATATGGCCGTAGAACCATACTTAGCGGCATCCACGGTGAACATTGCGGTCGGTCAGCGCCTGGTGCGTAAAATTTGCAGCCAGTGTTTGATGAGTGAAACCATGAGTGGCACGGCATTGGCAGATTTAGCAAAGCAAATTGATCTAAAACGGTATCTAAAAAAAGATGTCAAGCAACTGCGCTTCTACCGTGGGCGAGGCTGCGCAAGTTGTAATCACACTGGCTACCAAGGCCGCGTGGGCGTATTTGAAGTGCTGGAAATGTCAGTAACGATTCGTAAACTGATTATGGAGCAAGCCAATGCTGATGCTATCAAACAGCAGGCAGTTGCGGAAGGTATGACCACTATGTTTGAAGATGGCTTACATAAGGCTTTGCTGGGAGTGACTACCTTAGAGGAAGTGTTACGCGTTGTGGCTGAATAAAGTATGAGAGATATTGAACTGTCATTCTGGGTGTCACGCAAAGACATTGCTTTTTTCACGAAAAATTTTTCGGTCATGCTCGGTGCTGGTTTAACGGTGGTCGAGGCGTTGTCGATTGCCGAAGAACAATCCCGAGGCAAACTCAAACGCATTCTCCGGCAGATGATTCAATTTGTGGAACAGGGGAATGGGTTGGCGGAAGCGGTGGCGAGACATCATCGACAATTTCCAGGCATTTATAGTGATGTGATTCGTACGGGTGAATTATCCGGCACACTGGCACGTAATCTGGGGCAATTAGCTACGCGGTTAGCGGACGATTTAGAACTGCGCCGCAAAGTGCGCGGAGCCATGATTTACCCAATTGTGATCGTGGTGGGGCTTGTTGCCTTAGGCACAGTGTTGTCCGTATTCGTGTTTCCACGGTTTATCAAACTGTTTGAATCATTAGATGTACCGTTACCGACCATGACGAAAATTGTGTTAGCGGTCGCGCAGTGGATGAATCAGTACTGGGGTTGGTTATTGTTAGGCTTAACCGTGGTGATAGTGGTGACGCGGTTATTGAGTCGCATACCAGTGTTTGAACGTCTATGGCATGGACTGCTCCTGCACTTGCCGATCGTTGGGCCGATTATTCGTTCAGTCAATTTAGCGCGTTTTACGGGTACGCTTGGTTCACTGTTAAAAAGTGGTGTGCCCATCACCGAAGCCTTACATTCCGTGACCCATTCCTGCACCAACTTGTTGTATCAACGAAGCATTCGCCAGGCGCTGCAATCTGTGGAACACGGTGAAACGTTATCGAGTATCGTACAACGTCATCCCAATTTATATCCACCCTTAGTGACGCGCATGATCGGTGTGGGCGAACGCACTGGGCAGTTAGCCGACCTTTTACTTTATTTAGGGAACTACTATAACGGTGAAGTAGATAGCAGCACCAAACAGCTCGGTATTTTAATTGAACCAGTCTTGTTGGTCGCCATTGGCCTGGTGGTCATCGTCGTTGGTTTATCCGTCATTACACCGATTTATCAATTTACGGCAGCCGTTGGGCAACTCTAACTATGGCACGGGGTTACAGCTACGTTCAGATGCTCATGGTCATCTCGCTCCTGGCCATTTTAGCGGCAGCCTCATCACCCTATTATTTCAGTTGGCAGCAGCGCCAACAAGTGCGATCGACCAGTAGTATGCTATTGGCTGATTTACGGTTAACGCAAAGTCGATCCATGCAGCGCGAGCAAAATACCACCTGGAGCATTTTAGTCGAGGACAGTGCCAAACAATATCATGTCATGAGCGGCGCGAATGCATATCAGACCATCACCTATCCAGACAGTATTGTCGTTTCAGCCAGTCCGACTGACGAAGTCGAATTTGCGGGGTTAACGGGCGCCGTAGCTGTCGCGAGTACCATCACTATTACGTCAAGCAATTTATCAAGCGCAAGTGATACGATTACCATCAATGCAGCGGGTGTCATGGAATAATCAACCAGCCGGTATTTTGATTGTGGAAGCAGTCTTAAGTATTGCGTTGTTTGTGTTGTTTGCCGCCGGTGCAGTATATTTTCTCACTGCTGGTTTACTGACGAGTCAAACGGCCATGGGCAGTGCCACGGCAGCGGCCTATGTACAAGAAGGTATTGAAGCGGTTCAGTCAATTGATCGCGCTGCCTGGAACCAACTAGCGGATAGTCCTGATAGCACGTATGGGTTAGAACTCGATGGCAATATCTGGGCGCTATCAGCCGACCCAGACAACCCAAACGGTGACACCAATTATACTCGGACGATTACCATCAGTGATGCGTATCGTGATAGTGGAGGTAATCCAACGGATACAAACACCGATACATTTGACCCCCATACACGCAAGATTACTGTGTTAGTAGAATGGACCGAACTACCAGCTCGAGCGCGGTCCATGGAAGACAACGTATATGTGACGGATTGGGATGCAGTTGACATCACCGATGATACTTTAACCGAATGGTCAGATGGTACGCTCGATAATCTGCGCGTCAGTAGCATTGATGATGGTGAACTACAAATTATTCAGCCGACCTTAGAAGTGGGTACCACCACAGCATCAACCAGTTGGTCAACAGTCACATTAAGTAATGAATATGATGAACCAGTGGTCGTGACGAGCTTACTCGATGGCAATAATCCCAATTCGCCGGTGAGTGTGCGGGTGCGCAATGCTGACACAACGAATTTTGAAGTGAGATTAGATTTTCCTACCGACAACTTTGCACCAGCCACCAGCAATAGTGAAACGGTGTATTACATGGTGGTAGAGGCGGGTGTGTGGACGTTGGGTGACGGTAGCACCAAGCTGGAAGCTGGTATTGTGGAAGATGTCAGTCGAGTGAATTGTTCAACCTGCGGCAGCTGGAATAATGGGACAGATGTGTTGTATGCACAAACCTACAGTACGACTCCATTAGTCCTCCATCAAGTCGTGACCGAAAATGATGCCTCATGGATTACCTCATTTCTATCCGATGATACTAGTGCCACTACGCCACCCGGCACTGATGGTTTTCAGGTTGCCCTGAATGCCGCTGAAGTTACCACCAGCCACAGTGCCGAAGATATTGCCTACGTTGTTTGGCAAAGCGAAACGGCCGATACCTTTGAAGGAGTGCAATTTGAAACTGACTTAACCGGTAATACTGTGCGCGGGTATAGTAATGCCCATCGGACTGAAAATTTTGATCAAACCTATACGTCTGCCCCTATTGTTCTGGCCAGTCAACTAACGGCTCGCAGTACCGAAGGCAGTTGGATGATGGTCGATACGATCACGGCGAGTCAAGTAACTTTGTACGTGGATGAAGATCAAACCCTTGATTCCGAACGATCACATACCACCGAATATGGTGGGTATGTGACGTTTGCCACGTCTGGTACGTATTATCTCAACAGCGCACTAACCGTTTACGATGAACCGCCTATGGAAGTGGGTATAATCACCAATACGGAAACGGGAAATATGGAAATTGGTAGTGCAACTGCCACCGCCAGTTGGTCGACCGTGACGCTGACCAACACCTACACCGAACCGGTGGTGATTGCTACGGTGCAAGATGGGAATAATCCGAATACGCCACTGACGGCTCGGGTGCGCAATGCCTCCGGCAGCAGTTTTGAGCTGCGCTTGGATATTCCAACCGATAATTTTGCTCCAGTGACCAGCAACAGTGAAACAGTGAACTACCTGGTTGTTGAAGCTGGTGTCTGGACGGTCGGAGATGGCCGGACAAAAATTGAGGCCGATATTGTGGAAGATATCAGTCGCGTCAATTGTCGCACGTGCGGCAGTTGGAACAATGGCACGGATGTATCGTATCGCAATGCCTATAGCGCTGAACCAGTTGTCCTGCATCAAGTCATGTCTGAAAATGATTCTGATTGGATTACTTCTTTTGTGTCGGATGATACGGCGGGAGGGAACCCACCCGGGACCGATGGATTTCAAGTGGCCATGAACGGGGCGGAAGTGACCAACAGTCATGATCCGGAAGATATTGGCTATATTGTGATTACCGCTGATGCTACAGATAGTGCCGGCAGCATTGATTTTGAAACGGATAAAACTGGTGATGTCGTGCGCGGGTATACCGATGCCCACACCACGGAAGCATTTACCAATACATATGCAGCCGCGCCAATCGTGGTGGCTAGCCAAGTGGCGATGGATGGAGTGGAAGGTTGCTGGGCGATGCTGGATGCCGTTACCGCTACTCAACTGACTGTCTACGTGGACGAAGATCAGACGCTTGATGCCGAACGATCACATACCACCGAAGATTACTTTTACGTGGCCTTTTCAAGTGCCGGGACATTAGAATTACGTGATCAGACGTTTTTAGAAAATCCTGTTACCGTTACCCTGCAGAATACCTATACTAACCCTGTGATTGTGACCACACCGTATTTCACCAATGATCTGCGTTCGCCGGCCTCACTTCGGGTATATGATGTGTCTGGCTCACAGTTCACGGCCAAACTTGACGTACCCACTGATAATTTTCCCATCGTGAACACCACGTTTTCTGATGACGTATATTACGTAGTTATGGAAGAGGGGACGTGGCAAATTGGTGATATGAAGGTGGAAGCACACATTGATACCATTTCCACCGTTGGTTCACGGAACAACGGGTGGACTGGTACGACGACCACGTTTGATCATACCTATACGAGCGTACCCATTGTGTTACATCAGGTGATGAGTAACAATGATAGTAGTTGGATTACTTCATTCGTCAGTCGTTCGGGTGATCGCACTAATCCACCATCTACGAGTTCCATGTATCTCGGTTTGAATGCAGCTGAAGTGTCGACCAGTGATGCCCATGTCGCCGAAGAGGTCGGTTGGATTGCCTTTGAAAATGTCGGCACAGAATCTGTAAATGGAATAGAACTACGCACCTATCGCGTGACTGAATTTGCTGGTGGACACCAGAATGGTTGCTACAGTTATACCCATGGTGGTACCTACACAGCACCGATGGCCTTCGTCACGCAGAATAGTATGGATGGGGTAGAAGGAAGCTGGGCAACCATCTGTAGTCTGTCGAGCACGACGGTGAGCCTGCACTATGATGAAGATGATTATCTTGATTCAGAACGATTCCATACAGATGAGGCCGCTGGCATCGTGGTGTTTGATGGGAGCTTTGATTACTCTGGCTTAAGTGATGCTGATGCCACCAGTGGTACCTACGAATCACCCGTCATTGGTGATGGCACAACCTGGCGCAATTTTAATCTGCTGGATTGGGTAGAAGATGTGAATTGTACCAATTGTGACATCCAAATCCAGGTACGCACGGCTGCTGCTGCCGCTGATGTTTCCGGTGCCACCTATGTTGGGCCAGATGGTACGGCCAGTACGTATTTTGATGTGCCGGAAGGTGACTTGTTAAACCTAACTCATCTGGATGCTCCATATCTGCAGTATCAGGCAACGTTTAGCGGGACACTGGTGCGATCACCCATTTTATACGATACCAGTATTTGGGCTTATGAAAATTAGATCAGGCTTTTCCTTATTTGAAGTCACCGTCTATATCGCCATTATTTCAGTGGTGATGGTCGCTGTGCTAGGCATTGTCGCGCAGACGGTGTTGAATCGCATTAAAGTGGAAGCGCTCCATAACGTGACCGCCTCAACCCGTTTTGCCATTGAACGAATGAGCCAAGATGTGCGCGCGGCGGCAGATATTTCTGGGACCACCATTACCTTAGCCGATGGTACCACCGAATATTATTATGTCACGGGTGGACAACTCCTCATCTCAACCAACGGTGGCACTGGTGTGGCACTGACGCCGAGTAACTTAACGGTGACTGAATTTAGTTTTACCGATCGCACCACAGTTGGCTCGGATACAAAAGATATTTCCATTACACTGGCTGTGGAAAATGATGCCACCAATCCTCGACCGGAGTATCAAGCCGACTTTAGTTTAACCACCACGGTGAGCGCTCGATTATGAAACAACCCGGCTACGCAGCATTAATTAGTGTCGTGATGGTCATGCTGACGGTGACTGCGATCGGTTTGAGTTTAACCATCACCAGCGCCGATAGTTTACTCTCAACTATACGTTTTAACGAAGGTGTGACGGCAACGTACTTGGCGGACAGTTGTGCCCACGATACCTTAGTGCATTTGCGTGATGAAGGGTTAGGCTATGTGGGTACACACACTATGACCATCAATGCGGAGTCATGTACGGTTACCGTGGCGAACACGACTGGCGACATTGTGGAAGCAGCACTCGATGCTGATCATGAAGACTATCATCGCCTGGTTGAACTGACGGTTGATACCGCTACGATGGACATTTTACTCTGGCAAGAAGTTGGTGAGTAAGCTACAATAGGCACTATGCGCGTTACCGGAATCAATTTATCTGACAGTTCTGTTGAGTTGGTTGAGTTAACAACCAATTGGTTTGGTCAAGGTCGTTTTACTGCGCAGCAGCGGGCTGATTTGGCTGAAGGATTGGTCGAGAATGGTGTTATTCATGACCTGTCAGCCCTGGCCCAGGCAATCCAGAATGTCAGAAAGGTAGCGGGGGATAGTATCTTATCGTTACCCGAAAGTCAGGTGTATTCTCGTTGGTTACGATTTCCGGCTGAAACTAAACCTGCCGATATTCGTCATACCATTACCACGCATTGTTCAGAATACATTCCGTTTGAGGCCAATGATGTAGCGCTGGATTTTGTCTTTGGGGCAGTGTCTGGCGGGCAACGTGATGTGCTACTTTTGGCAGTGCCCAAAACCATCATCGCATCGTATCGGGCATTGGCAGAAGCGTTACACTGCAAATTAAAGCGGCTGGAACTGGAATCACTCAGCTCAGCCCGTGCCGCATTGGCGGCCCTGCCCAGTACTGGAGCAGTACTATTGCTTGATGTGGGCGCACGTACCAGTATTGCCAGTTGGTTTACGCAAGAAGGCTTGCGTTTTACGTTTAATGTCCCTTTGGCTGGCCAGTACTTTACGGAACAGGTGCAACAAGCGTTGAAGTTAACAGTGACCGAAGCTGAACGACTTAAACAACGCTCCGGGTTCACTGGTAAAACCAAAGCGACACTCGAGCAAGCTTGGCAGCCAATTATCCAAGCCATCAATGATGGTATGCAGTATCTAGAAAAAGAATCAGCTACGCATACCACCCAAGTCGTGCTGATTGGCGGATCAGCTCAGCTACCGGGCGCCACGGACTGGTTGCATGCGCAGTGGCAACTACCGGTAAGCATACCAACTGCGTTGCCTTGGCAAACGAAGTATGGTATGGTTGAAGAGTTAATGCTCAATGCCGCTGGCCTTGTGTTGGGTGAACTGAAGGCCTATCGTCATTGGCCAACCGTCAACTTTAATAACAGTATTTAAGATTTTAAACACATATGAAAAAGTTCCATACACTGCAACGTGGTTTTACCTTGATTGAACTATTAATTGTCATTGCCGTAATTTCCATTTTGGGAGCGGTGGCATTTGTGGCCATTGATCCAGCGACGCGTATTAACGAAGCACAAGATTCTGAACGGTGGAGCGCCGTCAATGCCCTGATGGACGCCTTTTTAAATTCGACGGTTGATAATGATGGCACCTATCCAGCGGGCGTAGCAGCCGATGGTACTGTGCATATGATCAGCTCAAGCAATGCGGCCTGTACCAGCTGTTCTGCCGACCAATGTACCGATTTTGACGACCTGGTCACCGATGGTTATATTGCGGAATTACCAACTGATCCCGATGGATCGAGTGAAGGAACCGGTTATACCTTGAGTGTAGCGGCGAATGGTATTGTCAGTGTCACCTCCTGTGGTGCCGAAACCGATACGGTCGAAGTTGCTCGATAAATTAGTGTGCCGCGAGAGGGAATCGAACCCTCATGAGTGTGAACTCGTACGATTTTGAGTCGTATGCGTCTGCCAGTTCCGCCATCGCGGCTGATATAGCCCAGACGGTAGTATTACCATTTTGAATCTAGGTGTCAATACGCTATACTATCGGGCATGGCTCGAGTTATTGCATTTGCCAATCAGAAAGGTGGAGTAGGTAAAACTACTACAGCCGTCAGCGTGGCCAGCTTTATGGCGTTGGCCCAAAAGCGGGTATTGTTGATCGATGCAGACCCCCAAGCGAATGCGACGAGTAATTTAGGGGTCAATCCAAAACAATTAGAACGTGGTGTGTATGATGTGCTGATCGGCCAGTTACCGCTGCGCGACGTGTTGTTCCAATCACCGGTCGAAGGCTTACATTTAGCCCCAGCCACCACCGCCCTGGCTGGTGCCACCGTTGAACTCGTACCGTTAGAGCGCCGTGAATTTCGTTTGCATGAAGCGGTGCAATCGGTTCTGTATTATTATGACTATGTCATCATTGACTGCCCGCCATCACTCGATTTATTGACCATTAACGCCTTGGTAGGGGCCAGCGAAGTGATCATCCCAGTGCAGTGTGAGTATTTTGCGCTGGAAGGCCTGGGCCAATTACTCAATACCATTCACCTGGTACAGCAACATTTACAGCCCGGCTTAACCGTGACCGGTGCGGTAGTGACGATGTACGACAAACGCAACTCATTATCCAAAGAAGTCATGAGCGAATTGGCGAAACATTTTTCTGATCGGCTCTTCAAATCCGTCATTCCGCGCAATGTGACATTAGCGGAGGCGCCATCGTTCGGCCAACCCATTTCTGTGTATGATCGCAAATCGAAAGGTGGCAAAGCCTACCAACAACTGACGGAAGAAATTATGCTATACTCCTAATATATGGCTTTAGGTCGTGGACTTGGTTCACTCATTCCTTCCAAACAGACATCCGCCAACGCTGCCTCCCACGCCTCGGTGCGTGATATTCCGGTTGGGCAGATAGTACCTAATCCGCATCAACCGCGGCAACATTTTTCGCATGTTGAATTAGAAAATTTAATTCAATCTATCCGCACCCATGGCATTCTCCAACCACTCCTGGTCAGTCAGCTAGATCCTGATCACTTTGAGCTGATCGCTGGGGAACGACGATTGCGCGCCGCGAAAATAGCTGGTCTACCCACCGTGCCAGCGTTGATACGTGATGCCGCTGAACTGGAGAAGGTGGAGTTAGCCCTCATCGAAAATATTCAACGGTCAGATTTGAATCCGGTGGAAAAAGCTGAGGGGTATCGTAAACTATTGCAGGAATTTGGCTTGAACCATGAAGAGGCTGCTAAAAAATTAGGCATTCCGCGGCCAAGTTTTTCTAATACCTTACGTCTTTTAGAATTACCTGGTGACATTCAGAAAGCCCTAGCCGATAGTAGAATTACAGAAGGTCATGCCAAAGTCTTACTGGGTTTGCCGAATGTGATGGAGCAAAAAAAATATTTTCACTTGATTCAGACGGATCAATTATCTGTGCATCGTTTAACCCAAGCCGTCAGCGGAAAAACGAAACAATCACATCATCCGGTGAGGACCACGCAAGCTTCGGCCTATGAAGAAGATTTATCGTTAGCCTTAGGTACGAAGGTAACGATTGATCCAAAGCAAATTCACATTCATTATTTCTCACCGGAAGAATTATCCGAATTGGTGAAAAAAATAAAAACACGTAATTTGTAGTAATTTGTACAGACGCGATATATCGCGTCTGTACAAAAATAAATTACGTGTTTTTATTTTTTATTCAATTTATGCAGAATATGCCGTTTGGCCGAATGCGTTTTGGCAATCTCAACCCAATCTGGATTTGGTGTCTTACGGTTTTTATCAACCAAAATTTCCACCACATCACCCGACTTTAAGGTTGTATCCAGCGCGACCATCTGATCGTTCACCTTGGCACCATTACATTTATGGCCAATGTCCGTGTGAATATGATAAGCAAAATCAATCGGCGTGGCATCTTCTGGTAAATCAATGACATCACCGCGCGGGGTAAAGACAAAAATGCGGGTTTGGAACAGATCAATCTTCAGTGATTCTAAATACTGTTCTTCATCTTTAATCTCTTTCTGTAATTTGGCCAGTTGATCTACCCAACCAATTTTTTCTTTTGGCACTTTCAGACGATCCATTTCTTTGTAATGCCAATGGGCGGCAATGCCATATTCGGCTTCCTCATGCATATCTGGTGTACGGATTTGTATCTCGGCAATTTCTCCACTCGGCGTAAAGACTGTGGTATGGAGCGATTGATAGCCATTAGGTTTTGGTTGGGCAATATAATCCTTAATCCGGCCTTTTAATGGTGGACAGATTTTATGAATGATACCCAGTGTTTCATAGCAGCGTGATACATCCGGCACAATTACCCGCAGCGCCACCAAATCATAAATTTTCGTCAGATCACGATTATGCTGCAATAGCTTTTTATACAGAGAGTACAAATGTTTCGCGCGACCATGCACGGAAATGTATGGGACATGATGTTGATCAAGTGCTTCTTCCACTACCTCACGCAGTTTGGTGACAATTTTATCGCGTTGGCGACGTTCCACCTCAATTTTTTTGATCAACCAGTTGTATTCTTCTGGATACACGTACGGGAAAGCCAAATCTTCCAGTTGCCCTTTCACATCACCCATCCCCAGGCGGTTGGCAATGGGTGCATAGATTTCCAACGATTCTAAGGCCACCCGGCGCTGCTTATCTGGCGGTAAAGCCGACAAGGTTTCTAAATTATGCATCCGGTCAGCAAATTTGATGACAATCACGCGGATATCTTGCGCCATGGCCACGAACATCCGGCGCAGATTTTCCACATAGCGCTGAATACCGCGGTATTTCAGTTTACCCAGCTTGGTGACGCCTTCCACCAGTGAGGCCACCTCTGAACCAAATTCTTTTTTAACATCTTTCAAGGTGTATTCAGTGTCTTCTGGAACATCGTGTAATAGACCAGCCGCAATAGTTTTATCATCCATGCGAAAGGCCGCCAAACGATACGCCGTAGCTTTCGGGTGATCAAAATAGGGTGAACCGGATTTGCGTAACTGGCCCTGATGCGCTCGTTCGGCAAAATCGTAGGCACGCTCTAACAGCTCAAAATCGGCATCGGGTACCTGGTCTCGGATAAATTCCATCAACTCCTCGCGTTTCATATGCCAAAACGTCTAGGGTAAGTTAACCTACAGCATATTACTTGTTGCGCTTTTGTTCAATAGCCGCCGTGGCTTGCTCCGGCGTGATGGTATCGGCCGACAACTCTTTTGGAATAGTTGCGTTCACTTTGCCCGATTTCAGGTACGATCCGTACTTTCCGTTACAGATCTGAATACCATTCCCTAAGTCTTTGAGCACGGTGGTACGACGACCCCTCACTTTAGGAGTATCGAGCATGGCAATGGCTCGGTCTACTGTTAGGGAAAGCAAATTATCTTCTGGGCTTAAGCTGCGGGTTTCTACGCCAGCTTTAATGTATGGGCCAAATCGACCATTGTCGGCCACAATCTTCTCACCCGTTTTTGGATACTCACCCAACGTTTTGGGGAATGCCAATAATTGCAAAGCAATTTCCAATGTAACGTCGGTCAGCTGCATACCTTTCAGCAGCCCCTTCATTTTCGGTTTCTTCTTTTTATCTGTGGTCTTTTCACCCAGCTGGACATAAGGGCCAAACCGACCATCTAACACATAGACTGGTTCACCCGACACGGGATCTGTCCCCAAAGCGGTTGGCCCAGCCGCGCGTTTTTCAATAAAGGTCAGGGCTTGCTCAACAGTCAGTTCATCTGGTGCAATTGTATCCGGAATGCTCGCGGTATGTTCACCATCCGGTACCACTTCTTCCACGAATGGACCAAACCGGCCCACCCGTACATTCACCGCGTGCCCATGCTGATCTGTGCCCAGGGGGATGGTACAGGTTTTGCGTGGATCAATCTCCACCTTCAGCATATCATGTAAACCCATCTGATCATTTTTTCCAAAATAAAACTGATGCAAATAAGGGAGTGATTCAGCCTGACCAGCGGCAATTTTATCCAGATCTTCTTCCATGGCGGCGGTATAATCTGTATTCACGAGATTAGGAAAATTATTTCCTAGCAGAGCCACCACCGCAAATGCCACAAACCTAGGCACGAGGGCATTGCCTTGTTTGTAGACATACCCACGATTCTGAATCGTATCCATGATGGTGGCATAGGTACTGGGGCGACCAATGCCATCACTTTCCATTTCCTTAATCAACGAGGCTTCGGTGAAGCGCGCTGGCGGCTTGGTATGGTGCTCATCCGGTGTGGCAGATTCAGCAGTCACCGTTTGCTTGTTGTCCAGTTTGGGCAACAACGCTTCTTCTTGATTTTTCATGTCGTCACTGCTTTCGGCATACACTTTCATAAAGCCGGCAAATTGCACGGTGCGGCCAGAGGCTTGGGCGGTGACATCATCATAGGTCAGTTGGATGGAGGTTTGTAACACTTTGGCATCGGCCATTTGTGAAGCCACGGTACGTTTCCAAATCAAATCATATAAGCGGGCTTCATCATCGGGCAGATGGCCAATTTCCTCAACCGTCCGCATCTGCGTACCAGCCGGACGGATGGCTTCATGGGCTTCTTGAGCCAGTTTGTTCTTGCCTTTAAATTGACGGGGATGCGGCGCCGCAAACGATTCACCGTACAGGGTAATAATTTTTTGGCGCGCCGCTTGCAGTGCTTCATTCGATAACAACACTGAATCTGTACGCATGTAGGTGATATGGCCTTGTTCGTACAGCCGTTGGGCCGTGCGCATGGTTTTACCAGCTGGCCAACCAAATTTACGTCCGGCGTCTTGCTGCAATGTGCTGGTAATAAATGGCGGTTTAGCAGAAATAGTCAAGGGTCTTTGTTGAATATCAGTAACGGTCCAGCGTTGGCCTTGAATACGTTTGGCTAACTGTGTACTGGTTGCATCATCCAACACGAGTACATCTGTTTTTGTTTTTCCATCACTATCAAAATCTTTACCGCTAGCAATTTTTCTGCCCGCCACGCTCACTACTTTTCCGGAAAAGTTTGCGGCGTCGGCCGTCGTAAACTGTACGGACACATCATAATAGGCGGCACTGTGAAAAGCCATACGGGCTTTTTCGCGCTGGACAATTAATTGGAGCGCTGCACTTTGCACGCGGCCAGCCGATAATTTTGGTGCCACTTTCCGCCATAAAATCGGCGAAATCTCATAGCCATACAACCGATCCAAAATTCGACGAGTTTCTTGGGCCGACACCAAATGCATATCAATCTCACGTGGAGCGGTAATGGCAGCTTGAATGGCTTCTTTGGTAATTTCGTGAAACACTAAGCGTTTAATCGGTACGGTGGGTTGTAACACCTCTAACAGATGCCAGCTAATGGCCTCACCTTCTCGATCTTCATCAGTCGCTAAATACAACTCATCGGCTTCTTTCATTAACTTTTTTAAGGTCGCAATATGCTTCTTTTTTTCGCTATGCACGATATAGAGCGGTTTGAAATCATGTTCCACATCAATGCCAAGCCGAGCCCATTTCTCTTTCTTATGTTGCGCTGGAATATCACTACTGGATTGCGGTAAATCACGAATATGCCCCAAGCTTGATTCAACCACAAAGTCGTCGGGGAGAAATCGTTTAATGGTTTTTGCTTTTGTTGGACTCTCAACGATGACTAATTTCATACATCAACCAAATATTCTTCCGTACTATTCCTTGTATTTCTAATTCTGTCAAGTGAGCTTGCAATAAACCAGTGTCGAGCGTGAGGCGTTGAGCCAGTTGTTCCAAGTGTAACGGTCCATTTTCGAGTTTATCCACAATCTGTTGGTGGAGAGCGTTGCTGTAGTGTGGTTGGGTGCGCGGCATGGTGGAAAGGACAAGTTGTAATTCAGAGAAAATTTGTTCCACATCCTGTAACAAAATAGCCCCTTGTTGAATCAAGTGATGCGTACCGCGCGAGCGAGTGCTGAAGATTGATCCCGGTACGGCAAACACCACGCGGTTCGCTTCCAAGGCATGATGGGCCGTGTTGATTGCTCCAGACCGTTCCGCTGCCTCCACCACCACAGTGGCTAAACACAGGCCGGCTAAAATGCGGTTGCGAGCAATAAAATGGTGACGTCTAGCCAACGTCGTAGCGGGGTATTCAGTGAGGAGGGCGCCCGATTGGGCCACAATTCGTTTCGCCAACTGACGGTGGGCGGCCGGAAAAATGACCCGCTCATCCAGGCCGCTGCCTAATACAGCAATGGTTTGACCATGCTGGGCTAAGGCGGTTTCGTGGGCCACGGCATCGATACCCGTCGCCAGCCCGCTCACAATCACTAAGCCGGCGCGCACGCAGGCTTCTACCACCGCCCGGCA
>DOSP01000040.1:17445-17756 GCA_003512175.1 Candidatus Kerfeldbacteria bacterium | reverse complement strand
CCTGGTTCCTCTAATCCCGTATCAAGATTAGTCACATAGTCTAATTCTACTGATCCACTCGGCAAATTAGTAAAGCCAGTCATAGCAGGATCGCAGGCTAAATCATCTATTTCAGGTAGTATAAGATTCCATTCGCCAGCGAGTAACATAGGTGCATCGCCACTCAGACCAGCGCCAGCCTGAGTCAATTCCATCGTAAATGGATAGTCCGCCGAACAATCCTGACTAGACCAATGAACAGTTCCGACGATTGTATCAATAGTATTAGCGACAAAATTATAATCTACCGTTCCGCCACCACCGCGCGTAGC
>DOSP01000040.1:603-17349 GCA_003512175.1 Candidatus Kerfeldbacteria bacterium | reverse complement strand
TATGGATACGTGGCTGATTCATAACCACTAGCACCCTCCACATATGCACTGTTGAAATAGATACTGTTGCCATCGATGTCCAGCAAGGCAACTCCACCATCAGCGGTCAATCGTAATGTCACTTCGCCACCACTTTGGAAACTACCAGACAAACTAGAACATTCTCCAACCATGGTTGTGGTCGTTGCTGTCATAATAAAATCCCACGTGCCAGATGTTGGAACCACACCCACATCTGTGATCGGGGTGGGAATGTTACTTGAACTGTTTGTTTCAGTGATCGGCTCGTCGTCTGTTGAAGTGGAAATAATGTAATACGCTGCAGACGCCGCGCCAGCAATCAGTACCAGCAACACCGCGACTACAACCCATATTTTTTTTGGAGAGCTTTGTTCCATAAAACGTTTTAGTTAAAGGCTATTAATTCAACTCTATCGTTAGTTTGTAAATCCACTTCCAGCACCAGGCCACCAACTACCGGACAATAATATTTATGTTCTTGTGCATCAGGATCCAGCGGTGTCCAATCATAGGTTTTGACGCAGCCAGTAAACTCGCCCACTGGGGTAGAAACCGTTTCATTGGTCGATAAAACCTCGGCTGTATCTTCGGCTTCACCTGCATAGTACTCTTGACGGTACTCTCCACCCACTTGTGGGTTAGCTTTAAACCAAATGCCTGGCTGTGCGCCATCTGTGCCCGCTAACCAGCTGCCATCATGGTCCGTAATCTCGCCGTTTTCATAGTTGTCAACGTCTTCGCCAAAATACCACACATTGCCAGCGCTATCTTGGGCCAAGTAATCGCGGGTATCTTCTGCTAGTTCACCATTAAGCCAAACATGATCAGAATACACCACTGTTTCAACACCCATCACGGTTTTAGTTGCTCCCGTAATCTCTATTTCTACCCGCTCTAGCCCTTCAGCAGTTTGTCCCTGGTAAGTGAATTTTCGTCCTGGCATCAGCGTAAGCCATGGATTGGTAATGGTGGTCGAAAAATCTGCTGAATCAATGGTTGGGGCATACACAGTGGTGGTTGTTGGTGTGGCACTCGGCCAGACGACATAGGTGATCGCCCCGATAATCGCCAGAGCCAGAATAATGAGGATGAGTGAGAACTTTTTAGTCATATACCTCTAGTATACTAAATCTCGGCAATTACGGCCAAATCACCAGTTTTAGGCCGAGCAAGCACAGGCCAATTGCAATAACGATACGGAATTGTTGCTGGGGAATCTTATACACAATTTTTTTGGCGACGCCTGCACCCACAAACGATAAGGGAATGAAGAGAATGAGTCCGTACCACAGAGAGGTTGATAAGGTGGTGCCTTCGGCTGCATAAGTGATGATACGGGTGGAATCGACTAATAATCCTATGGCACCGGCCGTAGCGATATACGCCGCTTTAGGCAGATCAAACGCACTTAAAAAAGCGCCCCGAATGGCTCCGCCCATCCCAAACAAACCGGCAAAAAAACCAGACAATGAACCACCAACGACGGCTATACCGGTAGCAGGCTGCAAGCGAACCTGTTTTTGGAAAATAAGAAATAGGCCATAGCCTATTAAGAATCCTCCTAGGATTCTGAGCAGTAATTGGTCATCAATTTGTGGAATAGCCGCTGCTCCAAGGTAGCTGGTGATTAAACCACTCACACCAAATAAGGCGATGAGTTTCCAACGGATGCCACTGCGAAAAAACAGCATTTTCCAGACATTACCAAACCAGTGAATAATTGACACTAAAAAAATTGCTTCAACTGGTGGTAAAAACAACACTAACACTGGCAGCATGATTGTTGAAGTGCCAAAACCGGTCAGAGTACCCACCAAGCCAGCCACTACCGTGAGTGCGCCGATGGTTAGGAATTCCATAGGAAATAGACGGGCAGTAGGCTGAGACCAAATAAGACCAAAGCCAACAACGCTCCAGCGATGCCATAAAATTGCGCAGCCGCGCCCTGATAACGCGTACTGGGAGCCAAGTCATCACCCGCCACAATGATATCTTTCTGCTGAAATCCGGCAAGACTGTGAAACAGCAGCCAGCCACATCCGCCCAAGCTAATGAAGGCATACCCAATGGTTAATATAACCACAGTTGCAGTCGTCATGTCTTTTTCATTTATGACAAATACAGCAACACCAGCGGCGATAATCACCCATCCGGTATAAAATAATCTTTTTGACCATTGTTTCCATTGGCCCATAGTCAGAGTATACTAGCCTCATGAAAATACGGCTACTGCGGCGACAAGATATTTCTTCGGCTTGCCGGATCATTCAGCAAAATTATTCAGTGCGGTTTGCCAAGCAAGCCCGTTTGGAATTATTGGAAATGTTCGGGCGGTCACCAATCAAGCCACGCTATTTCGTAGCCACCATCGATAACAAAATAGTGGGTTTGGCTGGTTTCACCCAAGCCTGGATGGATTATTCGGTCTATGAAATTTTTTGGGTGAATGTGGCGCCGGCGTACCAAAAACAGGGGATTGGGTCGGCTTTGATCCGTCACGTCATCAACCAAATCAAACAGAAAAAACCCAGGATGATTTTATTAACCACAACACTGCCAAAACTCTACAGTCAGCAATTTAATTTTAAACGTTTTACCCGTTTAGCCAATGGGTATTGGCTGATGGGTTTATAATCCAGGGGTCTTGGAGGCTAATCGAAGTACTTTTTTTAGTACCGGAAGATTGATGTCTTCGAGTTTTTTGAAACGAATGCAACTTTTCCCGACACTGACTTTCCCTAGTTCCTTTTTATACGTTTCGGCTACATATTTACCTTTTATTACGGCGCACACATAAAGACTGATATAATTTTTTTGATTGGCAAGTGCCACCACCGGCCAGCTGATCAATTCTTTTTTATAGTTCTTGTATGGAAACGAACCATAGCCCAGCATGTTGTACGCAAAGTGAGGTTTCAGTGATGGCGCCGTTTGCTGAATCAAATCGTGCAAGAATCGCATCGTTTCCTGCCGTTCTTTTGGGACAGCCGCCAAATACTGTTGCACCGTTTTAGCCTTGGTTGGCTTGAACATGTTCATCTGAACTATTCTAAAGGCAAAATAGCTACAATGCCGTATCCTCCTTTACCCTCCCATAAATCAATGATTTTATATTCTTTCGAACCAATTTCAACTGTATCACCAACTCGAACACGTACAAAACCATCTGCTAAAGCCAGGGCTATGCTATCATCCCAGTAGTTCGCAATGCCAACACTTACTCCGTCGACGGAAATAAGGGTAGTTTCCTGTCCAATAATGGCACCTTGTTCTCGAGCTGCATCACGGCGTTTAGCCAGCTGCTCTGCTTGGTAGAATTGTGCTCCAAAGAACACTCCCAACAACACCAGTATGAGCAAAGTTGAAACGATCAGCCATTTTTTCATAAACCTATTCTAACCTATTTTTGAATAACGTAAAACTTCGTGCTATTATTCGTTTAGTTTATGTTAAGCCATAACAGCATGAAACACACTCTACCACTAGGTCTCATCGCCAGTTTGTTTCTACTATTATTCTGGACAACGGCAGAGTCAGCATTAGCGGCTACGAACGACAATTCAACAGTTAAGCTGGAGGGCATGTATACTAAGGGCAGTGGTGACATTATAGCAGTAGAATATGTTGATTTAGAATGTTCGTTTTGTAAAAAGTTATATCATACGATGGTAAAGGTGATGGATAAATACCAAGGGAAATTAGTCTGGGGTTATAAAAATTTTCCTGTCAAAATCCACTCTAAAGCTAAACGGGAAAGTCTAGCTAGTGAGTGTGCGGCCGAACAAAAACGATTATATCCATTCATGAAAAACTTGTTTCGTACGACAACTTTTTCCAATAATTTCAGTGATCATGATTTAGTAAATTTGGCTGTAGGTGCAGACATAGAACCAAAACAATTTAGACGGTGCCTAAAAAGCCGAAAATATCTAAATAAAGTTAATCAGAATATAGCCGAGGGTAAGCGACTGGGAGTAACGGGTACGCCAACTCTATTGTTGGTAGATAGTAGCGGCCAAATACTTGATCGGATTGATGGTGCTGTATCGGTTTATGACATATCAATTGTATTGGATCAATACATCGATTAAAACTCGTGGTGTCCGTTTGAAAATATCTGAGCGGACGATTTTAAGTTCTTCTTTGGCGACGAATTATTTTCCCTCGTAGGCTTTTTGTAATTTGGCGATATCGAATTTTTTCATCGGCAAAAACGCCTGGGTGACGCGATCAATCTGCTCGGGTGTGCCTTGGCTCATCATCTCGTCCATGGCCTTTGGAACGATCTGCCAGGACAGGCCGTATTTATCTTTGCACCAGCCGCACTGCTCGGCCTTGGGATCAGCGGACAGTTTTTCCCAGTAGTAATCAATCTCTTTTTGGGTCGCGCAATCCACTCTGAAGGAAATGGCTTCGTTGAATTTGAACAGCGGGCCAGCGCTGATGGCCATAAATGGCTGACCTGACAGCACGAATGAGACGACATCGCAATCTCCTGAAGGAGTGTTATGCAATGTGGTGATGTTTATGATTTTCGAGTCAGGAAATACTGCAGTGTAAAACTCTGCCGCTTCCTTGGCCTCTTTGTCAAACCATAAATGGGGTGTGATTTTTTGCATAGACTATTTCATCAATTACGCACTGACGATTACTTTGAAACCACCGTACGCCATTCGCTTCATATCGAATGGCATTGGTAGGTCTTTATGCTGTTTGGCCAGCTTATCCATGGCTGCGATCACTTTTTTGTTGACCTGATCACGCTGGGCACGCGATTTGTACGTGATGAATGAGAACCACACCGTCTCACCTTTTTTGAGCTTAACCATTTTTGAGAAGGTCAGACCTTTCACACCGCCCATATTTGGGTGTAGATCATCTCCAAGGCATTCTTTGTAGTCGACTGCGCCATATTTTTTCCACATTTTTGCACCCTGCAATGCCAGGCGGCGATACACGGCAATTTTTTTCTTGGGAACGACTAAGACGAAGCCATCGACATACGTACTCTTTCCCTTCTTGTTGCTTCTTGGATTTTTGCTCCTGGGCATATATTCAAATTTAATACTAAAACGTTCCTACTGTATATAATGACACCGCACCGTTACATCAGCCTTTTGGTTTTTTCTTACGCAGTATCGATTGGACCGAAGGGCTGATCGGTTTATCTGTGCGATGAATACAGCCTATCCAGCAGCACGGTCGTCGCATTCCTTCTTTCAGTTCCTGTATTGCTCTCGTGACGTGCTCTTTTCTCGTCTCGTTTTTCTTGACGAAAGTTATCCAGCAGATCCATTCGTTACGTGCCAGCGGTGTAAGATTATTCCATTGTACCAGTGCTTTGGGATCAGCAGCTAATGCTTTTCGTACATCCGCCGGTACCTTGTGCACCACACCAGTAGCGATTTTCATAAACCTATTCTAACCTATTAGTGAATAACGTAAAAATTGGCGGAGAGAGAGGGATTCGAACCCTCGATACCTTGCGGTATACGCGCTTTCCAAGCGCGCGCACTCGGCCACTATGCGATCTCTCCAAAGCTGCCTTATTATTATCTAAACCGCTTCGTGGGTCAACTTGCGGTTGGTGAGAATCAGGAATGTCGCCATTAAGGCAGATCCAATGGTGTTATAGACCAGGTCGAGTAGGGTATTGGTGTAGTCACCAACTTGCTGACCAACATCAAATACCAATACGGCCAGAAATTCCACCAGTTCGTTAATGGCGCCTAAACCCATGCCTACAATCACCAGGAGCAAAATAAAGTAACCGTGCCGTTGTTGCTCAAACTGTTTATGCAAAATAGGCATCAGTAAGGCATGGGCCAACATCACCATCACGGCGCTTCCTACCATGTGGACAAAATTATCGTACTTAAAAAAGCCAGGTACAAAATAATAATCATACAACCGGGTTGCACCAATCATGATGTTACCACCCAGCAGGTGCAATAAACCAATGACCGACAACAACATCAACACAATCGGGTAGAAATGCATCCGTTTGTGAATAAACATAATTAATGAAATGGAGAGTACCATTAAGGCGGTGTAATAGATAAACTCTACATTGCCGCGCAGTAGAGCGTTTATGGAAAACACAAAGGTGTAGCCTGAGGTGAAATAGACGATAAATTTTTCCAGTTGTGTTTGAGTCATGGTTTTACGATAATAATCGCTTTCTGACCAGAGGTCACTGCACCATCATTCCAGTCATGAATGGCATTATACAGTGTATCATAGCCATAGGTGTAATCTGCCCCTTTGCGCGTGCCGGGATCATTCGTAATAACATAGCCAGGTGTGTATCCCTTGATGACCAACATGTGATACAACGGTCCAGGAGCAGTAAAGTTTGGATTACCCAATTCACGACCAGCCGCTGGAGCAATCACCGGGTAACCTTGAGCAATGGCCTGTTTCACATCATCCCAGGTGAAATCATACACGACTTCGGCGGTGAGATCTTCATAGATGTATTCCAGCACTTCGGCAGTTTGTTCCGCCGTGATACTGACACCGTAGCCAAAGTCATTTTCCTCAATGGACACAATCTCCAACATGGCAGCATCGGCTGCACTGGCATCACCAATGCTGCGGTCTTGCAAAAAACGCGCCGCCATTAGGATCGACGCCTCTTCACAGGTTTCTTCATGCACCACATCCCAATTAGCAAATGGCGCTTGCGATGTAAACGGAATCGCCAGATTATACTCATCTGGGATTTCTATAGGTAATTCTTGAATTGCCTCTACAGCATCCTTTTTTTCTGGGTTTTCAGATTCCTTCTGCGTTTTTTGTGATTCTGTTTCCTCATACGTCACTGCCACGGGTACCTCTGGTGTTCGTCGTACCTCAACCCATTCCTTAATCTGGACGCGATTCTGCCACAGCACAACGCCACTCACCACAGCCAAGGTGACGCAGGTATCCAGGATAATCCAAGTGGATCGTTTCATCGTCGCATAATAGTAACTAATTGTTTCATTTCTGATACACGTAGTAGCTGGGCCGTCATTATATACAGCAGTATGCCAGTTCCAGTGATAACAATCAATTGAATAAGTTGTGAAACAGGTAACAGAAACAGGCCGGTGAGACCGAGCATCATCACTCCACTCGCTATCAGACACTTGCCGAAGGTGACCTGAATCGATCGATCAATCACACGCTGCCCATGATCAGCTAGCCACCACAGCAGCGCGATATCTATGAACGCTGTCGTCGCAATAAATCCAAGCACGAGACCAATCACGCCAAACCACTGGGCGGCCACAAGGCACACGATGACATTGAGCACCGCGCCAGCCACACCAACCCAAGCCGGTGTTTTCGTATTGTGTTGCGCATAGAACACACGCGCCAAAATATGTTGGAGGCTTTCTAATGGGATGACCAAGGCAAAGATCAGCAATGCCCAACTGGTTCGTGTAATGGCGGCGGCATCAAACTCACCACCACCCAGAAACACACTCACCAACGGCTGACTAACGAACATCATGCCAATCATGGCGGGCAAGGTGAGAAAGATAATCATGCGCACTGCCTTACGCGTGTTGTCGAGCAGTTGTATAGTATTGGTCGCAGCAAAGTTTTGTGCCAATACCGGGAATAAAACCGTGGCTAGCGCAATTCCAATAAAACTGACCGGTAAACTTTGGAAGTTTCGTCCAAAATTAAATACCGCCACACTGCCTGGCTCCAAGGTGGAGCCAACCGCATTGTATGTCCACAGCGTGGCTTGAATGGCGAGTAAACCAATAATCCGTGGGCCAATTAATTTTAATGTCTGCGTGACTTCCAATGAATGAAAGATGGTTGTTGCAAAACGTGGCCAATAGCGTAATCGTATGACTGCAATCAAACGAATGAATAGGTGCAATCCCGCACCAATCAGTACGCCGGTGATTGGTGTTAACCAGATGATGCCAATACAAATACCAACGTTATAGAGCATTGGTGAAATGGCATAGGCCAGGAAGTGGTGTTTACTTTGCAACAGGGTACCTAATAAGATGCTTATCCCAAACAGCAGTGGCGATAGTAACAGCCAGCGGCTACTACTGGTCAGTTGAGCCAGTTCGGTTGGATTAAAACCCGGTGCAATGATAGTGACTATCCAAGGCAGCAGCACCCAGGCCACGACATCCATGAAGATAATACAGATCACGATGACGGTCAGAATTTCGTTAGTGGATTGATATTGCCGTTTAGATTTAGCCAGCACCGGAATAAAGGCGGTCGTAATGGCAGCCGCAAATAAATTCATAATCAAGTCTGGCAGCAAGAAGGCCGAATTGAAGATATCAACATCACGGCTAGCCCCCAGAGTGTTGGCTAATAACCGATCACGCAGCACGCCAAACAGATAACTGCCAGCTGAAGTGGCCGCCAAGAGTAGGGCATTACGCCCCAAACTGGTAGAGGTTATGTGTGCCATTATCTAAATACAGCTTGGTACCGTCGAACACCACCAGGTCTGGGTGCAGTAATCTGGCTTTATATTCGGTTGGAATGCCAAACGAAAATTCGTAGCCACAGTGCAAACAGTGTGGAAAGGCGTTGAACAAAAATAAACCACCACATTCACAAACGGGCGCATGACTTTGGATAGCATGCATTTTGCGGTTAGCTAAGCGTTGTCGGATGATCCGTTTGTAACCAGCTTGTCCATGTGTCTCGTGATAGGCGTTTTTGCAATGTGTACAATACAAATGTGGCCAGGTATTCGGCACAATACTATATTCTAATTCGGCTTTGCACGATGGGCAGGCCATTGGTTGTTGATCACTAGGTAGAATAATCACTAAACGTTCTTTCATACACTTTTATTGTATCACAGCGGCAAAGTATGTTATAGTCATATAAATTAACGACTCAATAACAAAACTATCTATGCATCGATTGTCACGGAACAACACACTCATCAGTTTGTGTGTCAGTGTACTGTTTTTCGTGTTTGGCGCTTCCGCCGTACACGCCGAAACTGTTGGCATTGTCCAAATGCTGGTGCAGGATTCGAGCGGCAATGTCTATGAAGGTATTCCCGCCAGTTTATATGATAGTTCCGGTAACTACCTACAATATGGAACGACCAATGCCTCGGGCTACGTGAATTATTTTTCCGTGGACGACGGTAGCTATTCCATTCAGTTACGTCCCGGCCAAGCTTCGTCTTGTTCAAACTGTGGTCTATTCGAAAATGAAGATATTGCCATTACCGTAGATAGCGCCTCAGCACCATTTAATGATGCTCTTGGAACAACCCTACAAAGCTTAACTAACTATACGTTGGTCCAAGCTACTCGATACGTTACCGTGACAGTGGTGGATCAAAATAGCACAGTTGTTGCCGGGTTGTATGTCTATGGTTGGACGGATAACGGAGATTACGTCTACGGCACAACAAACAGTGCTGGCGAATATCAGTTTGCGGTAGCGGAGGATAATACGGCTACGTGGGATATTGGTGCATATCCCAGTAACGGTGGGTATACCAGTGATTATGAATATGATGTGTCTTTGGCCAGTACTGGGGAAACAGCTGTGGCGCTGTCCGTCATTGCAGCAGACAGTACCGTCACTTTCAACTTTCTTGATGCCAACGGTGCTGCGTTTACCATTCCAACAGACATCTACAGCTCGGTGTATTGTTACGATACAGATACCTATCTCGTCTCCTTCAGTGAAACCGTCACTGCTGGTGCATCCAGTGCCGAGATTGAAGTAGTCAGTGGCTATACCTATCAATGCAATATGTGGATTGATGGGTACGCCAGCAGTGGCGCTACTGTCACGGTGGCCGATACTACCGGTGCAACTGCCAATATCACCGTGTTAGAACGCAATGCCCAAATACAGTTTCAATATCTCAATAGCGCTGGTGATGTGATTACGGATCTCAATGACTTTTATGCCTACGCTTCCTCAATGAAAGATGCCAACGGTGTAGACAATTATGCCGACTATGCCTATGAGCAAGGCAGCGCTGGCGAAGCTACGCTTGATGTGGTGGATGGGTACACCTATGCGGTCTCTGGCTATTTCACTAATACCACTGAAACGGGTGCAATTCAAATTGCCAGTACAACGTATATGAATGCGTATCAATCAGTTGAGGTGGTGGCCGATAAAGACGAAATTCAGGTAGTGCAAATTACCCTAGAAGAATCTGATGCCACGATCAAAGTCACGCTCAGAAACAGCTCCGGGAAGGCGCCAAATTATGGATACGTGTCTGCATGGCAAGAATCTGCCGAAACAGATGGCAGCTGGGGCACCTATGTTGGTGAATCCACCAACAGCAGTGGTGTCGCTACCCTGAATGTCGTCAGTGGTGGATCCTATCATATCTACGCCTATACAGATGATAGCTATACTGCAGGCAGTATTCCGCCACCCGAACAAATTGTTACGCCGGTGTCCGGTGAAACGGTTGAGGTGACGATGCAAAGCTTAGAGAGTGATTTCACTCTGACCGTGACGACGTCCATTCGTGAGACAACGGCCTCAACGAGCTCTGCGGAATACACCTATTGTTATGCGTATAACCCAAGTTTAGGAGCCCATACCTATACAGAAGTTCAAAATGATAGTGGCACACTCTCTCTTGTGACTGGTACCAGTTGGTATGTGGGCTGTATGGCCTATGAAGGCGATGATTTCTATTGGGCCTTTGATCAGAAATATACGCCGGACCCCGAAAAATCTAAGGGTACGCTAGCACTGGAGTTGGATTCCGCCGGTGCGTATTACCCAGAAACCAGCTATACGTTTTCAGCCACCAGTGCCAACACTATTACCTTGCCCGATGGTGTGTCTACGCTCACTGTTCCAGCCAATGCCATTGCCAGTAGTGGTAATGTGACGATCATAGTGAAAACCGGCACAGGGTATTCAGTCAATGACAGTTCCTTCCCGGTGTCGGTATATGAATTTACTGCCTTGGATGATACTGGAAATGTCGTCACGGATTTTTCTTCCAATCTCACCCTCAATCTTTATTACGATGAATCTCTATTAGATGAGTTGGATCTGACCGAAGAAGATTTGCTTGGATCATTCTATAATGACACCACCAGTCAGTGGGAGGCCCCATCCAGCAGCAGCATCGATACCGAGAAGAACATTATTACCATCAGTTTAAGTCACTTCTCCCTGTATGGCGGTGTCACGGATCGGAAAGTTTCTGCCGAACCGAGCTCGCCGTTGGCGCTCACCGTCAAGAAAATCAAAGCCCAACAGGCCGTGATAGATTGGAAGAAACCGGAAGGCAAAGTAAAAACCTATCGAGTAGAGGTACGTAAGTTTGGTAAAGCCAAAACGGTCAAGAAATATAAAGGCATCAAAAAAACCGAAAAGCGCATAACTAAGCTTAAAGCCGATACAAAGTATCAAGTTCGGGTCAAAGCTTGTAACGCCAAAGGCTGTTCAAACTTTACCGATTGGAAGAGCTTTACAACCAAGTAGGCCTCCGGTAAGGTAGAGGCCCATGGCCGATGCCGTTATTGAACAAATCAAGCAGCGAGTCGACATTATTGAGTTGTTATCGGAGTATTTGAAATTGCAAAAAGCGGGGAGTAATTGGCGGGCGTTGTGCCCATTTCACCACGAAAACAGCCCATCGTTCATGGTGAGTCAGGATAAACAAATTTGGCACTGCTTTGGTTGCGATAAGGGTGGTGATATCTTTACCTTCCTGCAAGAAATTGAGGGAGTGGATTTTCCTGAAGCGCTGCGATTGCTGGCTCAACGGGCCAATGTGACGCTGACTCAATACAACCCATCCGCTCAGGAAAAAAAACAACTGTTGCTCGACCTGGTTAGCAAAGCCCAAAAATTTTATACACAAGCCTTGCAAGAATCGAAAGAGGCAGAAAGCGCCCGGCAGTATATTCAGCAGCGAGGCCTCTCAGCCGAGAGCATAGCGGCCTTCGGCATTGGGTATAGCTACGATGACTGGTCGCGGTTGAAAGACTATTTAACGAGCCAGGGTGCGCCCGAAGCTAATTTGATTGAGGCGGGTTTAGTGATTAACCATTACGACCGCTTTCGCGGACGTTTGATGATTCCATTGCATGATGCCAACGGTACGATAGTTGGTTTTACGGCTCGGACTTTGAAACGCGATGAACCAGGTGGAAAGTATATCAACTCGCCGCAGTCGATCATTTACGATAAGTCTCAAGTAGTGTTTGGCTTGTGGCGGGCCAAGGCGGCGATTAGAAAATTAAATGCCGCGTTAGTGGTAGAGGGCAATCTTGATGCCATCACCGCCCAGCAACATGGGTTTACCAATGCAGTAGCTACCTCTGGCACGGCATTTACCGCCGGCCAATTGCTGCAATTGAAACGGTATTCACCTAATTTACTACTGGCGTTTGATTTAGATGTTGCGGGGGAGCAAGCCGCTGAACGTGGGATTGATTTAGCTTTGCAGTACAACATGAATATCAAAATCGTCCGTTGGCCAAGCCAGTATAAAGATCCAGATGAGTGCATCCGGGCGGATGCCGCGGCGTTTATGGCAGCCATTCGTCAAGCCATCAGTATTATGGACTATTGGTTCTGGCACGCGCAGCAGGGTTTGCAACTGGAACGGGTGGAGCATAAAAAAGTACTGGTGCAGCGTCTCTTACCCAAATTAAAAAAGGTGGCCGATACGGTTGAAGTATCACACTATCTGCAAAAGTTGGCTGATCTGGTGCGAGTTGATGCCGGATTGTTACAGGAACAGCTCAATAAATTAAAAGATGGAAAAAGCAATGTAATGAGATTGCCATCAGCCATCAGCCATCAGCCATCAGCTACTCGTATGGACAGGTCAACTCGTTTGGTAGAGCACATTCTCGGGTTAGTGCTGACGATGCCCGAACAGTTTGCCTATGCCCGTGACTATTTGGATAGTGCCTTCATTGCCGACTCCACATTAGTGGAGCTTTACAGGAGGATGCTCGATCAGTATAATAAGTCGGGCCAGTTTGCTGAAGATGCGGCTGATGTCGCCCTCGTGGGCAAACTTCGTTTACAGGTGGATCACGATTTTCCCGATAGCTCGATCGCTGATCGCCAAGCCGCCTTGGTGCGAGCCATCCAAGAACTACGTAAACGCTATATCGAACAGCGTTTGCGTGATCTCCAGGTTGAACTGAAACAAGCCGAAGCCAATAGTGATGACACCCTCATGAATCAACTGGTGGACGAAGTCAAACTTCTTACTCAACAATTGACTGAATTATCTCGCTAACGTCGTATGCCAAAATCTGCTAAGAAAAAGCCGTTGAAAAAATCCGCGAAAACCAAGGCGAAGGCGAAACCAAAGAAAAAAGCCATCAAGCCAGCCAAGCGCACGGCAGCTGTTGTGGTAGCGCCGCCAGCTGTGTTTCCAGCGGATGGCGCTGAGCGATTACTGAAAAAAGGCCGGATGCGGAATTTTTTGACCGAGACGGAAATATTGTATGTGTTTAGCAGTTTAGAAGACTATGTCTGGGAATTTGAACAATGGTTGGGCCTAGTCGAAAAACAAGGGATTCAATTGATTGAAACTGATGGCAATGTCTTGGGATTAGATGCCAAAAAGGTCGGTTTAGTGGATGCCAATCGAGAAAAAGCCGGTAAGGCGGCCATGGATTTATCTGATATCTCTGGCGATTCCATTCAAATGTACTTGCGTGAAATTGGTAAGGTGCCGTTATTGTCTACCGAAGAAGAGATTCGCCTAGCCAAATTGAAGGAAGCCGGCGATTTAGAAGCCAAGCGCAAATTATTAGAAGCTAATCTGCGGTTGGTGGTGAGTATTGCGAAGAAATTTACCGGTCGGTCACTGTCGCTGTTAGATCTCATCCAGGAAGGGAACATTGGGTTGCATCGCGCCGTAGAGAAATTTGATTATCGTAAGGGATATAAATTTTCCACCTATGCCACCTGGTGGATTCGTCAAGCTATTACCCGTAGTTTGGCCGATCAATCGCGCACTATTCGTATTCCGGTGCACATGGTGGAAACCATTAATAAATTCCAACAGATTGAGCGGGGTCTTATTCAAATTTTGGGTCGTGAACCATTGCCAGAAGAAATTGCTGCCGAAATGGGCCAGGAATTAGAAAAGGTACACACCATCATTAAAATTTCTCAGGAAACAGTATCGTTGGAAACATCAGTGGGTGATGACGAATCGGAAGATTCGACGCTGGGTGATTTTATCGAAGATCAAAAAACCTTATCGCCCGATCGAGCGGCTTCTTTGCAGCTATTAAAAGACCATGTCTATGACATTATTAAGGATCTCCCGCCCCGTGAACAGAAAATTCTTGAAATGCGTTTTGGATTAACGGACGGTGTCTCCCACACCTTAGAGGAAGTTGGCCAGGAATTTGGCGTAACTCGCGAACGGATTCGGCAAATCGAAGCCAAGGCCCTGACCAAGATTCAGGAGCATGTGGGGATGAGGAAGTTAAGAGACTACTAATGAAACCACGGCGAGAAATTTATGCAGTAGGTGGCTTGGCTATGCCTCCAGAGGCCAATGCCTATGGTTTAGCCCGTTATAGCCGATCAGATAAACCAGCTCGAGAGACATTTACTGCGATGGCGGAAAAGATTCTTGAGGGGCATGAATCGATGAAGCGCTTCTTTGAAGTGTTTTATTTTCAATATGGCCATGCGTCGATTGCCGATTTAGCGCACGTCAGCATGGCGATTGAGAATATTTCCATGATTGCCGCTATCGAGGTGGTCGATGAACAGTTATGGGACGGGCAAGAGCGATCTACCCGGTATCAGCACTTTTCCAAAGATGCGGTTTACACTCCGGCCAAAGCGCCAGCGGCCTACAAAACCGGCATCGCCTATTTAATGTCCGAGTACAATAAGCTGTTTCCAGACCTATTGGCGGAAGTGCAAGCCCAAAACCCCTTACCAAAGGATTATCCTGAAAAAACCTATCAGGGTGCCACCAGC
Source organism: Candidatus Kerfeldbacteria bacterium (assembly GCA_003512175.1). GTDB lineage: Bacteria > Patescibacteriota > Patescibacteriia > UBA9570 > UBA9570 > UBA9570. The sequence continues at coordinate 2,370 of DOSP01000040.1, read as the reverse complement.
GCTCGAGCCTTTGATATCGCCCGGTATTTACTGCCGTTAGCCTCACTTACCAGTGTTGGGCAAATTACCTCTGGTCGAACGCTCGAAAAAATGATCTCACGGTTATATTCGAATCGTTATTCCGAAGTACGCGCCGTAGCAGATGATCTGAAAGCGGCTTGCAATGCTCCTACGTTCAATCCGTTCACTAATGAAATCCGCCAAGGCTTATCAAAAATTAAAGATCAGAAGTTACGCAAACGGCTACAATCCATTTTACAGCCACGCGCTCCATTACCGACGTTGGTGAAATACACCGCGCCGATTAAGTATCATTTGGAAACGGAGAAAGATTTGCGTCAGGCCGCTAAAGAATTGCTGAAGATTAAAACCATCGATTCTAGCCATGATGTCGAGGCGTTTCACAAGCAAGACCCACTTGTAGAAGCCGTCACAACATTATTTTATTCAGTGACACACTATTCTTATAAACAAATTAAGGATATTGTGTCTGATTGGAGTCAAAAGAAATTGACGGAGGTATACGAACTAGGCACCCGCAAACGGGGCAGTCACGATGAATTGATGCGCAGTTTAGATACCCACAGCGTGACGTTTGATGTGTTGATGGATGTGGGCTCGTATCGCGATATGCACCGTCATCGCCGCACTATCCAAGTGCCACAGGATTATACTTATCTACATGGTTACGATACACATCCAGAAACCGGCAAATATGGTGGCCTGTATCCGTATCAGTTAGCGATGGATACCATCACTCCAGTGCTAAAAAAGTTAGATAAAACGAACCATGAAGCGGCGGTGTATCTAATGCCAATGGGTTTCAAACGGCGATCCTTATTCAAAATGGGTTGGAACGAAATTGATTATATTGGAAAACTGCGCACTGGCCCTGGCAGGCATTTATCCTATTGGCAGATTGCTTTAAGAATGGTTGAAGAAGCGAAGAAGTTGTCTCCAGTACGCGCCAAACATATTCCTACCAAACCGCTGTCTCAGGATAGCGTGTATGAACGATAAGACTCTATTTGGCTCAGGAGCTGGGATTTGAACCCAGGACCAACGCGTTAACAGCGCGCTGCTCTACCGCTGAGCTACTCCTGAAAATACGGCGTCAGTGATTGTAAATAAATCTACATATTCTGTCAACAACCGCTTTGTCTGACCCACCTGCACTTTAACCCATCTGTAAGTTGAGGACATTATACACAATTCTGTTCCGTTCATAGTTCATTTGTTCCCACCAATATTTCATGAAGCTTAAACGATGATGGCGATGAATCATTGTCTGACTTCTCTGCCAAGCTTTACGGATAACTGTAGTCAACCACAGCACCCAGACACCAAGCAACATAAACCACAGCACCAACGTAAACGTAGTATCACTGACCTGATGCAAATATTCCAATCCTGCTAAACGCTTCACATCTTTAAACCACTCCTCAATCTCAAACCGATGGTAATAACTAGTAATGATGTCATCGGTGGGTGTCGTCAGATCATTGGTCACCAGATACCACGGTTCTGGCTGGGTGGCTGTTAAAGTCGATCGGACAATCCGTAGATCACACCCATAGACAGATACACGAGTTGAGCGTCGTAGTAGCTGATGTACCGCAACAGTCAGAGCACTTCCTGGTGGTAAAACATGTTTCGTCCGTTTAATCCGAATGATGAATTTCACCCCATATCTATTGAGAAATTTCACAATCGATGGACAGGCAAAGCCACGGTCAAAGACCAAACGGACATCACACTGAACCAGTG
>DOSP01000040.1:262-541 GCA_003512175.1 Candidatus Kerfeldbacteria bacterium | reverse complement strand
ACGGACATCACACTGAACCAGTGCTAAAAATTCTTTGAGCACTGCAAGAATGAAGATATTTTGTGAATCCTTCAGAATGGGATAACGTAGAAATTTAAAATAGACAGGCAGAGCCCTACCGGCACTCGTTTGTTTGGCAAACATCAAGACTTGTCGTCCTTGGAAATCTGAGAAGTCTATGTTTATCACATCACCAGACTGAACTAACTGCAGTTGCTGCAGCAGAGTTGGAAACCACTGCTGGAAGCGTTGGGTTTTTGTCAGACGATATATTTTTGA
>DOSP01000040.1:0-179 GCA_003512175.1 Candidatus Kerfeldbacteria bacterium | reverse complement strand
TTCGGCAGTTTTTCGTTTGTGTGCTAAGGCACGCACATTGGCATTCAAACTCATGAGTGGCTGTAGGCATAGGGCATGAAAGCCAAAGGTCACTCGAGGTCGCCATTTTGATTGAATCCGAGGTAGAATTTGCCTCTGAAAATGAACTGCGGTAGTATATAAAATACGCATAAAGGGGT